>JAFLSP010000037.1:0-3942 GCA_022510885.1 Treponema sp.
CGCGCCTGTGCTTCGTCAACAAGATGGACAGAATCGGCGCGGATTTCTTCTATTCAATAAACGACGTGCGCGAGAAGTTCGGCGCGAACACGGTCGCCCTGCAGGTCCCGATGGGGCAGGGCGAGGACTTTGCGGGCGTGATTGACCTTATCAGGATGAAGGAAATCCGCTGGAACGAGGACGACGAGGGCGAGACTTTTACGGAAAGCGACGTCTCCGAGGCGTACCGCCCGCTTGCCGAGGAATGGCGCGCCAAGCTCATCGACGAGGTTGCCGCAAGCGACGACGCGCTCGCCGAAATCTACCTTGAGGGCGGCGAAATCACGGACGCGCGGCTCAAAGAGGCAATCCGCGCGGGGACGATTGCGCGCACGCTCGTGCCCTGCCTGCTCGGCGCGTCGCGGCGCAACAAGGGCGTGCAGCCGCTGCTCGACGCGGTGGTGGACTACCTGCCGTGCCCGACGGACGTGCCGCCCGCGAAGGGCCTGCTCGTCAAAAAGGACCGGGAGGAGGCCGTCGCCATTCCGTGCGACGAGAAGAAGGTGCCGCTCGGTCTCGTCTTCAAAATCCAGCAGGACCGCGAGATGGGCGCGCTCTGCTTCGTGCGGATGTACTCGGGCAAGATGACGGCCGGCTCGCAGGTGCTGAACGTGGCGAAGAAGAAGCGCGAGCGCATCAACCGCATCCTGCGCGTGAACGCGAGCCGCATGGAGCAGATGGACAGCGTGGGCGCGGGCGACATCGCCGTGTTCGTGGGGCTCAAGCTCGCGCAGACGGGCGACACGCTCGGCACGGAGGGGATGCCCGTGCTGCTGGAGAGCGTCACCTTCCCCGAGCCGGTCATCTCCGTGGCGATTGAGCCGGAGACGCTGAGCGACAAGGACAAGCTCGTCGAGACGCTTGCCGTGATGAGCCGCGAGGACCCCACCTTCACGAGCCACGAGGACGCGGAGACCGGGCAGCTCATCATCAGCGGCATGGGCGAGCTGCACCTGGACGTGCTCGTGACGCGCATGAAGGACGACTTCGGCGTGAGGGCGAACGTGGGCGCGCCGCAGGTGACGTACCGCGAGAGCGTCTCGGGCGAGGCGGACTGCACGGCGACCTGGGAGAAGAACCTGGGCGGCAAGGACAACGCCGCGACGCTCACGCTCACCGTCCGGCAGAACGAGCAGGGCGCGGGCAACACCTACGAGTGCGCCGTGCGCGACAACGCGGTTCCCGAGGCGATTTACGAGGCAATCCGGGCGGGGGTCGAGGGTGCGTTCGCGTCGGGCATCCAGTACGGCTACCCCTGCGCCGACCTGGGCGTGACCGTGACGGACATCGGCTACGACGAGCTGACCGGCACGCCGCTCGCGTTCACCGCCTGCGCCGCGCAGGCCTTTGACGAGGCGGCGCGCAGGGCGGGGCCGGTGCTGCTTGAGCCGGTGATGCGCGTGGACATCTCCTGCCCGCTCGAATTCGTGGGCGACGCGATAAGCCAGGTCACGCAGCGCGGCGGGCAGATTCTCGGGCAGGACAGCAAGGCGAGCGGCGAGGTCGTGCACTGCACCGCGCCCATGGCAAAGATGTTCGGCTTCTCCACCACGCTGCGCTCGGCAACGCAGGGGCGCGCGGGCTTCAGCATGGAGTTCAGCCATTTCCAGCTGAAGGCGGGCGGATTGGGGCAGTAGCCGCTTGACACGTCCGCGCGCTTTCTGTTATAATGCATTCAATTCTGCGGGGATGGTGGAATTGGTAGACACGCTAGCTTGAGGTGCTAGTGGCGCAAGCTGTGCCTGTTCAAGTCAGGTTCTCCGCAGCAAGGCTTCCGTTCGGAAGCCTTTTTTATTCTTTGGCGACGCTGCCGTGTCTGGCGGGAGGATGTGCATGATTGCCGTTTTTGTGAACTGCGCGACGATTCTCGTCGGCTGCGTCATCGGGCTGTTCTTCGCGAAACGGATTCGCCCGGACGTGACGGACGCCATCCAGCTTGCCTGCGGGCTGGTTTCCTTCGTAATGGGCGTGCAGATGGCGTTCAGGTATCAGAACGTGGTCTACCTCGCGCTCGCGCTCATCCTCGGCGGCATCGTCGGCACGCTCCTCGACATCGACGGGAAAATCCTGCGCTTCGGCCGCTTCCTTGAGCGCGTCTTCATGAAAGGCGGGAGCGCGCGTCCTCCCGTGGCAGGGGACGGGACAGGCGCGCGTCCGCAGAAGAACTTTGCCTATGCCTTCCTGAACGCCTCCGTGCTGTTCTGCGTGGGCGCGATGGCGATTGTGGGCAGTTTCAAGGCGGGCATCGAGCACGATTATTCGATAATCTTCCTCAAGTCGGTGCTGGACGGCTTCGTCTCAATCGGCTTTGCGGTGGCCATGGGCGTGGGGACGGCGTTCAGCGTCATCTCGGTCTTTGCGTACCAGGGCGCGCTGACCGCGCTCGCCGTGCTGATTGCGCCCTCCGTGAGCGACCAGCTGCTCGCCGAGCTGACGGGCAGCGGCGGCGCGCTCATCGTGCTGATTGGCATCAACCTGATGGGGCTGAAGAAAGTCAAGACGGCGAACTACGTGCCTGCCGTGCTGTTCAGCGTGGCGTTCGTGCTCGCCGAGCCTTTCGTGCGCCGCCTGCTGCATTTCTGAATTTTTCGTTTGACTTCCCGCGCGCCCTGCCGTATAATGAAATCATACTATAAATCCCTTTGGAGGCCAAAATGGCAAAGGTAGAACTGAAGCACGTTGGGAAGATTTACGACGGCAACGTACACGCCGTGAAAGATTCCAACATCACGATTGAGGACCGCGAATTCTGCGTGTTCGTCGGACCGTCCGGCTGCGGCAAGTCAACGACGCTGCGCATGATTGCGGGTCTTGAGGACATTTCGGAGGGCGAGCTGTGGATTGACGGCGAGCTGATGAACGACGTTCCGCCGAAGGACCGCAACATCGCGATGGTTTTCCAGAACTACGCGCTCTATCCGCACATGTCCGTGTTCGACAACATGGCGTTCGGCCTTAAAATCCGCAAGATTGACAAGGCGGAGATTCAGCGCCGCGTGGACGAGGCTGCCCGCATCCTCGACCTGACCCAGTATCTTGAGCGCAAGCCGAAGGCCCTGTCCGGCGGCCAGCGCCAGCGCGTGGCGGTCGGTCGCGCAATCGTCCGCAACCCCAAGGTCTTCCTGTTCGACGAGCCGCTGTCCAACCTGGACGCGAAGCTGCGCGTCACGATGCGCGCCGAGATTTCCGACCTGCACCACCGCCTGCAGTCAACGATGATTTACGTCACGCACGACCAGATTGAGGCGATGACGATGGGCACGAAAATCGTCGTCATGCGCGGCACGGACGCCGGCGACGAGATGGCGGGACGCATCCAGCAGATTGGCGCGCCGCTGTACCTGTACAACCACCCCATCAACAAATTCGTGGCGGGCTTCATCGGCACGCCGCCGATGAACTTCATGAACGTGAAAATCATCGAGAAGGACGGGAAAGTCCTCGCGGATGAAGGCTCGTTCGTCCTCACTCCGACCGCGGAGCAGCAGAAGGCGCTCAAGGCGCACGTCGGCAAGGAAGTCTCGTTCGGCATCCGCCCGGAGGACCTGCGCTACCTGCAGACGCCCGCCGCGGAGAACAACATGCAGATGAAGGTGACCAACAAGGAGCCGCTCGGCGCGGACACGCACGTGTTCCTCCAGTCAAAGGAGCAGAGCATCGTCGCGCGCGTTCCGCCGGAGTACGACTTCCAGCTGGGCGACACGGTGAACTTCGCCCCCGACATGGAGAAGGCAAAGTTCTTCGGCAAGGGCGGCGACGAGCCGAACCTCTGCGAGAACATCGAGAAGAAGTGGTAATCGCCTGCTGAATGCCTGTTCTGGCAGCACGTTGTCAGAACAGGCAGGAGGCGATGCATCGTGGTACGGCACCCGTCATTGTGGCGGGTGCCTTTTCGTCTGCGGC
>JAFLSP010000037.1:4042-14242 GCA_022510885.1 Treponema sp.
GCTTTTGGAATCCTTGCCATGCGAAGCGCCGCGTGTTGAAGAATCCGCCCGTTTTGGATAGAATATCGGGGACTATGAAAAAGCATTCCGTTGTCATATACAAGAATCTTCCGGCATTCGTGGCCGACCGTGCGGACGGCGACAAGTGGGTGGTGTCCTGGTGCGCGAGCCGTGCGACGGAGTCGGGCAGGAAGGCCGTGTACGCGGAGCAGAAGGTGCGCGAGAAGGACGTGCTCGTGCTCTGCGAGGACGAGGCGACGAGTCTGGACGCCGTCCTCGCCTTTGCCGACGGCGCGCTTGCGGAGGGGAGCGCGGTGCGGCAGCAGGTGGCGGAGGCCTACGAGCTTTTGGCGAGCGACGGGGAGACGGCGGCAAGTCCGGTCAGTTTTCCGGAGCTTGCCGCGCTGGTGCGCGGGGAGGCCAGGGCGGACGAGTCGTGGGGAATCTATGCGGCGGTAAAGGCGAGCCTTGCCTTCGCGGAGAAGGCGGACGGCGGCGCGCTTTCCTTTGTCCCCCGGACGGCCGGGGAGATTGCCGCGCTGCGGGCAAGGCTGCATGAGAAAGAGCACGCCGAAGCCGACCGCGCGGCGTTCTTGCAGCGGCTGAAGGACGGGAGGCTGCTGCCCGATGACGCGAGGTACATGGGCGACGTGGAGTCCTTCGCGCTCGGCCAGACGGACAAGTGCCGCACGATGCACGAGGCGCATATAAAGGAGACGCCCGAACGCGCGCACAGGCTGCTGCTCGACACCGGCGTGTGGGACGTGACGCGCAATCCCTATCCCCTGCGCTGGGGACTGAGCGCGAAAAGCGCGCGCGAGGGGCTTGCCGCGCCGCCCGACGAGGAGCGGGTCGCGGTGCCGGGCGTTTCCTATGCGATTGACAGCATGTGGTCGAACGACCCCGACGACGCGATTGCCTTTGACGGGGAATTCCTGTGGGTGCATATCGCTGACCCGGCGAGCACCGTCCTGCCCGACGGCCCGGTTGACCGTGCCGCCCGTGCGCGGGGGGCGACGCTCTACATTCCCGAGGGCGCGAGCCGTATGCTGTGCGAGGACAGCCTTGCCGACTACGCGCTCGGGCTGTCGCCGCAAAGCCGCGCGCTCAGTTTCAAAATCAGGCTGGATGAGCGCGGCGACCTTGCCGACTGCGCCGTGCTGCGGACGATGGTCGCGGTGGAGCGGCTGACCTATGAGGAGGCCGACGCGCGCAAGGACGAAGCCGGGCTTGCGCCGCTGTTCGCGATTGCCGCGCGCAACGCGGAGCGCCGCAGGAAGGCGGGCGCGGTGCAGATTACGCTGCCCGAGGTGCATATCACGGTGGACGCGGAGACGAAGCGGGTGGCGATTGAGCCGCGCGCGGAGACCCGCTCCGCCGAGGTGGTGCGCGAGGCGATGCTGCTCGCGGGCGAGGGCGCGGCGCGCTTCGCCTTCAGGAACGGCATTCCCTTTCCCTTCGTCAGCCAGGAAGCCCCCGACATCCCTGCGGACATTCCCGCCGGCTGGGCGGGTCAGTTCCGTCTGCGCCGGTGCATGCGCCGGCGCACGGTCTCGCTCACGCCCAGTCAGCACGCGGGCCTGGGGCTGGGGATGTACAGCCAGGTGACCAGCCCCCTGCGCCGCTACGGCGACCTCATCGGTCACGAGCAGCTGCGCGCGTTTTTGAGCGGGCGCGCGCTCATCGACAAGGCGACGATGCTCGCGCGCATGAGCGAGGGGGATGCGGCGGCGGCGGCAACGCACAAGGCGGAGCGGCAGAGCAACATGCACTGGACGCTCGTCTACCTCCTGCAGAATCCCGGCTGGACGGGAGAGGCGGTCTGCGTGGAGCGGCAGCCGAAGCAGTCGGTGTTTCTGATTCCCGCGCTCGGCATGGAGACCGCGATTGCGGGGGCGGGCGACATCGCGCTGAACGCGGTCGTCACGGTCAAACCGACGAAAATCGACCTCCCGCTGCTGGAGGCGACGTTCGCGCCGTGCTGACCCGTCCGCATTGCCGTGCGGCGCGATTTCCGGTATACTGTGCCTATGATAGTCATGAAATTCGGCGGAAGCTCCGTCGCGAACGCGGAGCGGATTCGCCATGTCGCCTCCATCATTGAGGCGTACCGGCACGAGCGGCCGGTGGTCGTCCTGAGCGCGATGGGCGACACGACCGACTTCCTGCTTGACGCGGCGGAGGCGGCGGTGCAGGGCACGGTCGCGCTTGACGGCGTGGAGAAACTGCATACGGACACGGCGCGCGAGCTGGGAATCGACGTGCCGGAAATACGGGAGCTGCTGGACGAGCTGCGGACGCTGCTGACGGGCATCAGCATGCTGCGTGAGCTGACGAAGCGCACGCGCGACTACCTTGTCTCGTTCGGCGAGCGCATGAGCGTGCGCATGATGGCGGCGTACCTCGCGCGGCAGGGCACGGCGGCGCGCTTTTACGACGCGTGGGACATCGGCTTTGTCAGCGACTCAAACTACATGGCGGCGGAGCTGCTGGACGAGGTGTGGACGGCGATTCCCCGGCATCTGGGCGACTACGCGGCGGGCAGGGCGGACGCGATTCCGGTCGTGACGGGCTTCATTGCCAAGGACGCGAAGGGCGTCATCACCACGCTCGGGCGCGGCGGCTCCGACCTGACGGCGACGATGATTGGCGCGGCGATGCGGGCGGACGAAATCCAGACCTGGAAGGACGTGGACGGCATCCTGACGGCGGACCCGCGCGTCTGCCCCGGCGCGCGCCCCGTTCCCGAGGTCACCTACGAGGAGGCGCAGGAGCTGGCGATGTTCGGCGCGCAGGTGCTGCATCCGCGCTCCATGCTGCCCTGCCGGAAGAGCGGCACGCCCGTGCGCGTCAAGAATTCCTACAACATCAAAAGCGAAGGCTCGCTGATTGTGGAGCGGCACGCCGGCGCGCAACCGCCCGTCACGGCGATAACCTCCGTCAAGGGCGTGACGCTCATCGACATCGTAAGCTCGCGGATGCTCGGCGCCTGCGGCTTCCTCGCGCACGTGTTCAACCAGTTCCTCAAGTGGGACGTCAGCATCGACGTGATTGCGACCTCCGAGGTCTCGGTCTCGCTCACGGTGAACACGAAGAAGGATTTGGGCGGGCTTGTCGAGGACCTGCGCCACGCGGCGGACGTGCGGGTGAGCGCGGGCAAGGCGATTGTCACGCTGATTTGCGACGCGGCGCATTCGAGCGGCATCATAGCCGCGGGCTTCTCGGCGCTGGCGGACGCGGGAATCAACGTGCAGATGATAAGCCAGGGCGCGAGCAAGGTGAACATCAGCATGCTCGTGGACGAGGCGGAGGCGAACGAGGCCGTGCGGATTCTGCACGGGGCATATTTCGGAGGAACGCGATGAGGATTGCGCTGGTCGGATACGGAAAGATGGGGCACATGATAGCGTCATGCGCGCGGTCGATGGGGCACGAGGTCGTCGCCACGGTCGATGTCGCCGCGGAGGACGCGAGCGCGCTGGTGGCGGCGGGCGACGGCGCGGCGGTGGCGGAGGCCGTCAGGTCGAGCGGCGCGGACGGCGTGATTGAGTTCAGCCATCCCTCCGCGGTCGTGGGCAACCTGAATGCGCTGCTCCCGCTCGGCGTTCCCGTGGTCTGCGGGACGACCGGCTGGGCGGCGCACGAGGGGGAAATCGCCGCGCGTGCGGCGCAGACGGGCGGCACGGTCATGCGCTCGTCCAATTTCTCGATTGGCGTGAATCTGTTTTATAGAATCGTGGAGGAGGCCGCGCGGCTTTTTGCCGGCTACGCCGAGTACGACGTGGCCGTGTGGGAAATGCACCATGACCAGAAGGCGGACAGCCCGAGCGGCACGGCGCTGGAAATCGCGCGGCGCGTGATGGCGGGCAATCCTGCCAAGACGGACATGGTGACCGACGCATTCCACGAGCGGCCGAGGGCGAGCGAGCTGCACGTCAGTTCGACGCGCTGCGGCAAGGTGCCGGGAACGCACACGGTGTTCTTTGACGGCACGGCGGACACGATTGAGCTGACGCACCGCGCGCGGAGCCGCGAGGGATTTGCGCGCGGCAGCGTGGTCGCATTGGAACGGCTGCTTGCGAAGCTCGGCGACGGCTCGCTTGCGCGTGGAAAGCTCTACGGCATGAGCGATGTGTTCTAGTCAGCGCGTGCGGCGCACCCGCGCGAACAGCTGCTCCTTTGTCAGCGTCGTCCATACGGGGCGGCCGTGGGGGCAGTGCGGGTCGGGGAGCGCGAGCGCGTCCTTTGCGAGCTGCGCCGATGTCGCCTTGTCGAGCACGAAGCCGTCTTTTACCGCCGCCTTGCACGCCGTCATCGCGGCGATGCGGTAGATGAGGTCCTGCGGATTCGTGCGTTGCTCCAGGAGCGCGTCGCGCAGGTCCTGCTCCGTGCCGTTCCAGCGCGCGGGCACGGCCGTTATTTCCCACGCACCGTCCTCGCGGCGGCCCGCCGTAAATCCCGCCTTTTGCAGCACGTCGCGAATCGAACTGAGGTAATCGTCGTCCTCTGGTGAGTCGGTCGTCAGCACGAAGGGCACGAGCAGTTCCTGCGTCTCGCCATTGCCCGCCATCAGCCGGTCGAAGAGGATGCGCTCGTGGGCGGCGTGCTGGTCGATGAGGTAGAGCGTGCCCGTTTTTTCCACCAGGATGAAGGTGCCGAGCGCGTTGCCGATGTAGGTGATGCCGTCGGAATCGGCTTGCGCGGGGGCGAAGGGCGCGGAAGCGGATGCCGTGTCGGCAGATTTTGGGGCGCGGTCGTAGTCAAAGAAGCGCGCGCGGAAATCGGGGCGATGTGTTGCCGCCCTGTTTTGCCGCGCGGAGTATGCGGATGCCGCCGTTGGCTGCTCCGGCCCGGCGACGTTTTTTTCTGCGGCGTTCCGTCGCTCAAATGCCGCCTGCACCTCCGCAAAGCGCGACGCTTGCGCGGCGTCTGAGTGGTTCGTTCTATCCGCGACCGGCGTTTTGCCGGATTGATTTGCCTGTTCCTTGCTCGGGGTGTCCATGCCGAGCGCAATCTGTGCCGCCTGTTTCGTGTCCGTGTGGTTCGGCTTTTCCGTGCGCGCGGCCGCTTCGTCGTGCATGGACTTGATGCCGTAGGCGCGGAAGAAGGCGCGGACGGTCGAGCTGACGCCGTGGTGCAGCTCCGCGCTGTCCTTGAAGCGCACTTCTTTTTTCGCGGGGTGGATGTTGAAGTCCACGAGCGCGGGGTTCATGTCCACGAAGAGCGCGGCGACGGGGTGCGTGCCGTTGGGGAAGAAGCCCTGGCAGCCGTACTCGACCGCCTGCATGAGCGAGAATTCCTGCACGCGCCGCCCGTTCACGTAGATGAACAGCTGCTTGCGGTCGCTCCGCCACACGCTCGGCTCGCCGATTATCAGGCGGAATTGCCAGTCGCTGCCCGAGCCTTTGATTTCGGAGAACAGCGCGGGGCTTTCCCTCGTTCCCAGCGCGGCGGTGAAGCGGTCGGCAAGGGAGACCCCGCGCGGCAGGTCGTAGCGGAGCGTGCCGTCGATGGTCAGGCGGAACGCGATGTCGGTGCGGGGGAGGGCTTTCTCCACGAACAGCTCGCGGCAGAGCATGGTTTCGCTGGAGGCGCGCTTGAGGAAGCGGCGGCGGGCGGGGAAGTCCTCGAACAGCCCCTCGCTCTGCACGATGGTGCCGCGTCCGTTCTGCACGGGCGGAATCGTCTCGATGAGGTGGTCCTCGGAAAGCGACGCGCGCATGCGGCACGTGCCGCTCATGATGGAAAGGCGACTCACGGCGGCGATTGACGCGAGCGCCTCGCCGCGGAAGCCGAGCGTCGTGAGGCACAGCAGGTCGTCGGCATCGGTGATTTTGCTCGTGGCATGGGGGCGGGCGCAGTGCAGCAGGTCGTCGCGGCTCATGCCGGAGCCGTTGTCGGCGACGCGGATGCGCTCGATGCCGCCGCCCGCGATTTCCACGCTGATGTCGTCCGCGCCGGAGTCCACGGCGTTGTCCAGCAGTTCGCGCACGATGGCGGCGGGGCGGTCAATCACCTCGCCGGCGGCAATCTTGCGCGCAACGTCGGGGCTCAGCGTGCGGACGGGATTAGCCATGCTGGCGCAGTCCCTCCGTCGGCGCGCCCGCGCTTCCCGTTCCCGCGTCCGCCGCCGCGAACAGGTCAAGCTCGGGCGTGTCCGGGCTGTTCGGCACGGGCTGGTTCATCAGTATCTGGATTTTCCCTTCGATTTTTTCGATGTCCTTCTCCAGTTTTTTTGCGAGCGTGATGCCCTCCTCAAAATCCTTGAGGGCGGCTTCGAGGGAGATGTCCGGGCGTTTGATGTCGTTGGTCAGCTGTTCGAGGTGCGCGAGGTTCGCTTCAAAATCTTTCATGCCGTCAGTGTAGCACGGTTCTTGCGCCTTTGTCAGCACCCCGTCACGGTCGCGCGGATAGCACCCTGCGCGGGGATGATTTCGAGCGTCCTGCCGGGGGCGGTGTCCTGCGCACTGCGGACGATTGCCTTCGTCTCGCCGTCGCGCACCATGGCATAGCCGCGCGCGAGAATCGTCCGCGGGCTTGCGCCCTCCAGTATCTGCACGCAGTGCGCGATATGCTCGCGCGTGTCCGCCGTCTTGCGCCGCATCTCTTCGACAAGCGCGGTCTTCGCCGCGTCGAGCCGGGCGAGGAGGGGCTGCTCAATCGTGCGGAAGCGGACTTCAAGGTTGTACGGGTCGAACGACTTGACCAGGAGCCGCATCCGCTCGGTTCGCGCGTGCATCGCGTCGTACAGTTCCGCGCGGTACGATGCGATGTTCTGCGTGATGTCCGCCTGCACGGGAACGACCAGTTCGGCGGCGGCCGACGGGGTGGGGGCGCGCATATCGGCGGCGTAGTCGCTCAGCGCCCAGTCGATTTCGTGTCCCACCGCGCTCACCACGGGGATGTCCGAGGCGGCGATGGCGCGCACCACGCGCTCTTCGCTGAACGGCAGCAGGTCTTCCAATGAGCCGCCGCCGCGCCCGACAATCAGCACGTCGCAGAGCGCGAAGTCGTTTGCCGTCTCAATCTGGCGGGCAATCGTCTCTGCCGCGCCGTCTCCCTGCACGAGCGCGGGCAGGATTACCACGGAGACGCAGGCGTTGCGCCGCCGCGTGATTTGCAGGATGTCGCGCAGGGCGGCTCCCGTGGGGCTGGTCACGACGCCCACCGTGCGCGGAAAGAAGGGCAGCCGCCTTTTCCGCGCGCTCGCGAACAGCCCCTCGGCGGCGAGTCTCTTTTTGCGCTCCTCAAGGATTTGCAGGATATTGCCTTCGCCGGCGACTTCCATGGACGTGATGATAATCTGATAGTTCCCGCGCGGCGCGTACACGGAAATCGAGCCGTGGCAGCGCACCTTCATGCCGTCCTTGGGGGCGAAGGTCAGCCCCGCCGCGCGCCCGCGGAACATCACCGCGCTGATTTGCGCCCCCTCGTCCTTGAGCGTGAAGTACAGGTGTCCCGAGGCGTTCGGGCGGTAGTTGGAAATCTCGCCCTCAAGCGTGATGGCGGGGAAGGTCGCCTCAAGCATCTCGCGCAGGAGCGCGGTGAGCGAGGAGACGGAGAAAACGGCGTCGGAGGACGCGGGAGCGTGTGCCATGTGACCAGTGTACTTGCAATGCGGAGATTTTGCAATCGCCCGTGCGCGCGCCCGTATTCCCACGGCGCGGAAAATCGTGTATACTAGACGCTATGAAATCAGTGTTGACCGTTTTGTTCGCCGGTGCGCCGATGCCGCACGCCTTTGATTCCGTGTTTGAGGGGAAATCCGCCTTTGACCGCGCGCTTTCCTGGGCGGCGGGCGTTCCGGGGTCGGTGCGGACGGTCGTCTTTACGGACGGCGCGAACCGCGCGAAAGTCGAGGAGTCGTGCGGCGGCAGGAGCGTCTCGTTCGTGCGGCACGATGCGTGGACGAATGCGCTGGTCGCCAAGGAACTTGCGGCGGTCTGCGCGGAATACCAGGCGGATTGCGCCGTCTTTGCCTGGGCGGACTGCCCCTTCCTGAACGCCGCGCTGACTGCCGAGCTGGTCACCGCGCATACGGAGTACCTTGCCGAATACACCTTTGCCGACGGCTATCCCTACGGGCTTGCCCCGGAGGTGGTTGACGCGGGGGCGGCGGGCATCATCGCCGCGCTCGGCGAGGGCGTGCAGCAGGCGGCGGGCGGGAAGCCTGCCGCGCGCGACGCGCTGTTTGCCATCATGAGCGGCGACATCAACGCCTTTGAGATTGAGACGGTCATCGCGCCCAAGGACTACCGGATGCTGCGCCTTGGTTTTTCGTGCGGCGAGAAGATTTCGTTCCTTGCCTGCGAGCGGCTGTTCGCGGCGGCAAAGGGGCGGTGCGTCCTTGACTCGGCGGAATTCGACGCGCGCGCGCTTTCCGACCTTGCGGCGGGCGATGCTGCTGTTCTGCGCACCGTTCCCGCGTTCTACAACGTGCAGATTTCCGCGCGCTGCAACCACGATATGTTATATTCGCCGTACCGCCTGCTGACGGAGCGGCATCCGCTGGACACCGACATGGCGTTCGAGGATTTCAGGTCGCTCGTCGCGCAGATGGCGGCGCTGTCCGAGACGGCGGTGGTGTCGCTCTCCGCCTTCGGCGAGCCGCTGCTGCACCCGCGCTTTGCCGACTGCGTGCGCGAGGTGCTGTCGTACCCCGGGCTTTCCGTGTTCATCGAGACCGACGGCACGCTGATGACCGAGCCGCTTGCCGCCGAGTTGGCGCAGGCGGGTGCGACGCGCATCGACTGGGCGGTGCTGCTGGACGCGGCGGACAGCGCGCTGTACGCCCGGCTGCACCGCTGCGACGAGGGCGACTTTGCCAAGGCGGTCGCGGCGGTCGGCCTGCTTGAGAAGCATTTTCCGCACCGGGTCTACCCGCAGATGACGCGCATGAAGGCGAACGAGGCGCAGCTTGAGCCGTTCTACCGCTTCTGGAAGGCGGCGGACAGCCCGAGCGCGGGCGAGCTGATTATCCAGAAATACAATGCGTTCTGCGGCGCGCTCGGCGACGAGCGGTCTGCCGACCTTTCCCCGCTCGTGCGCATTCCGTGCTGGCACCTGCGCCGCGACCTGACGGTGCTTGCCGACGGCACGGTTCCGCCCTGCGTCTCGCAGGCCGCGCTCGGCGCGGAGGCGGGGAACGCGCTGCGCGAGGGCGTGGCGGCGGTTTGGGAGCGGCTTTCCGCGGCGCTTGCTCCCCAGGTCGGGCAGGACTATCCGGGGGCGTGCGGGGCGTGCGATGAGTTCTATACCTTCAATTTTTAACCAGCGGCAGATAGACCGCACGGTGCTCGGCGGCAGGGGGACGGTTCCCTCGGCGTCGCTCGGCATCGCCGTCATCCTGCTCAACGGGGGCGGAAGCCGCTACCGCGTCCCCATGCTTGAGAACCTCGTGCGCTGCGGCTTCTCGCAAATCGTCTCCTTCGAGTCGGCGGCGCGGAACTACAGCCTCGACGACTTCTCGCGCACCTTCCCCTTCGTCAAGTTCATCGTCCCGCTGGAGGCGGCGACCGACGGCGACCTCATCAACATCGGCATGAGCGAGGTGACGGCGGACTACGTGCTCGTCCTGCGCGACACGATTGCCTTTGAGCGCGACGCGCTGACCGCCCGCCTTGCCGCGAACCTGCTCGCGCAGAACCCCTACTGCGTCGCGCCGCGCCTGCGCTGCCCCTCCGCCCCCGCGTTCCCGGTCGTCTTTGCCCCGTCCGTGCGGAATTCCGTGCTCACCCCCGAGCCGCGCTTCGTCGTGACCGACGGCGTTCCCACGCTCTATCCCTTCGACAACGTGGGGCTGTACAACCGGCAGACCTTCATCCGGCTCGGCGGCTACGACTACACGATTGCCTCGCCGTACTGGCAGAACCTCGACCTGTCCTTCCGCGCCTGGCTGTGGGGCGAGCGCGTCACCGTCTCCACGGCGTTCAACCTTGCCTACGCGGACGCGCCGCCGGCGGAGGACGTGACGGCAAGCCCCGACTCCTCGCGCTTCTACCTCAAGAACCTCGTGCCGGTCTTTGACGGCGACCACGGCGTGGTCCCGCGCTCCGCGTTCTGGGTGTACCTGCGCCGCTCCTCCTGCGGCTTCTTCGAGACGCTGCGCCAGTTCAGGGACGCGCGGCGGTGGGTGGAGCGGAACACGTACCGCTTCCGCCGCGACGCGGCGAACCTGGTGGAACAGTGGGGCGCGGTGTA
>JAFLSP010000038.1 GCA_022510885.1 Treponema sp.
GTCAGGATTGTTGAGGGCGAGCCGTGGGCGGACGGGGAGAAAGGCATCATGCTCTCGCGGAACTATGCCGAGCGGCTGGATGCGAGAATTGGTGACATTCTCCAGTTCGCGATAAGCGAGGGCTTCTCCTCGCGGATTCGCGCCGTGCCGCTCACGGCGGTCTATGAGTATGCGGTGGAGAACCCCACGCTCGACCGGATTGTCCTCACGAACCCGGAGACCGTCCGCGCGATTATGGACATGACCGACCTGCTGTCAGCTGACCAGATTGTGCTTTCCGAGGAGGTTGAGGACATCCTTGCCGCCGATGACATCGACGACCTTTTCTCCGATGCCGCGGACATGAACGGTGGCGTGACGACGGAGGAGATTGTCATTTCCGAGGACGAGGTTGCCGCATTGCGCAGCTCCTACGAGAATTCGACTTCATGGAATTTCCTCATCTGCCGCGTGAGCGAGCCGAGGAGGACGAAGCACGTCATCAAGGAGCTTAACCGCGTCTTCAGGGAGCGGGACTGGTCGGTCGAGGCCGTGGGCTGGCGCTCTTCGGCGGGAGGCAACGCTTCCTACCTTTATATGCTCCGCCTCATCCTCAATATCGGCATAGTCATAATCCTTGGCGCGGGCTTCATCGTGGTGAACAACACGCTCGTCGTCAATATCTTGGACAGAATCCGCGAGATTGGGACGATGCGCGCTATCGGGGCGAACAAACGTTACATAACGAAGGAATGTGCCGCGGAGACGATGATTATGGCGGTCATGGCGGGCGTTTTGGGCTGCGTCATGGGGACGGTCGGCTCCGCCGTGGTGTCGTCCTTGCGCATTACGTTCTCGAACGGCTTTCTTATTCAGCTGTTCGGGGGAACGGTTCTTCACACGGCGGTCAGCCTGTCGAATCTGCTCGGTGCGCTCGCACTCGCCTTGCTCATCGGGCTGGTAGCGTGGATATATCCGCTGATAACCGCGCTCCGCGTCAACACGGCGCAGGCCATGCAGGGGGCGCGATGATGTATCAGGCAAAGCTCGCGCTCCGCTCGCTTCTCTACCGCAAAAAACAGTACGTGTCCTTGTTCCTTGTCTGCATGTTCGGCGTGGCAGTCTCGCTGGCATCTATCGCCGTGAGCACGGGCATGATGCGCTCCCTGCGTCAGAAAGCGAGGATTTATTACGGCGGCGACTTCGCGCTCATGTGCTCGGATAAGGATGCATCGCTTGAAATCTATGATTATGAGGAGAAATGCGATGTGGTTCGGGCCGTCCTTCCGCCTGACGCGGTGGTCACGCCGCGCATGGCTCTTGACGGGCGGGTCGGGCAGTTTTACTTTGAGGGTGTGCAGGCTTTCATGCAAACGGTGACGGGCATCAATATTGAAAATGAGGCGTCGCTTCTCTCAAGTTTCTTTTTCGTTGAGGGCGGGGTTGATGAGATGGTGGGACACCGCAACGGAGTCCTTATCTCCGCGCCTGTCGCGAGGATGCTTGGCGTCCATGTCGGGGACGAGATTACGTTCCAGCTTGTGACGACGGACGGCTTTGTGAATACCGTCCAGATTGAGGTGAGGGGGATTTTTCAGGACTCAAGCGTGTTCGGCACATACACCTCGTATATGGATTTCGATTTCCTGAAAGCGGCGCGCGGTTGCCCGGAGAACTATGCGAACCGAATCTGCGTGAATTTCCCCGGGCGAAAAGTTACGGAAAAGAATCTCCATGAGTTCTACGACTCGCTCCGCTCCGTCCTCAATATGTATCGGTGGGTCGATGACAAGAGGGACTTCATCTCTGCCCGAGACAGTATTGCGGTTGAGACGTGGGGCTTTATCCCGCTGAGCGCGAACCTGAGCGAGGTCGAGATTATGGAGCTGGCGATGGACGCGGTAATAGCGTTCGTCATCATCATCCTTGCGGTAATCATAATTGCGGGAATCGGGAGCACGTACCGCGTCCTCATCATGAAGCGCATCACCGAAATCGGGGTTTATATGGCGGTCGGCATGAAGAAGCGCTCGATTGCCGGCGCGCTGCTCCTTGAGGCGTTCGCGCTCCTGCTCGTCGGCTGTCTCGGCGGTATTGTGCTTGCAGATTTGTTCTGCTCCGTGCTGTCCGTGTTCGATTTCTCGTTCATTCCGTCATTTGATATGTTCCTTGAGCGCGGTAACCTTTGTCCGCGCCCTGATGTTATAAAAAGTGTCGCGGTGATTGTTTCGGTCATCGTCGCCACGCTGCTCGCCGTGCTGTACGCGGCGATGCAGTCAATCAAAATCATGCCTGTCGAGGCGCTTGCCGTTACTGAGTAGCGGCGCTGTTTGTGGAGAACATTATGAGGCTGAATCTGAATTTCATTCCTTGCAGGAAAAACATTTTCTCGTTCTATCTGCTCGCGCTTTTCCCGCTCACGGTGCACGCGCTCGCTCCTGATGCGGCGGCGCAGCTCCTTCAGAAGGCGGAGGCTGCCACCGCGTTCTACGGCACGGACTTCACCGCCAGCTACGAGGTCGTGCAGGAGAAGCCGGGCGAGGGCAGGAGCAAGACCAACGCCACCATCTACCGCCGCGACAATGACGCGAAATGGACGATTCTCATCACGGCTCCGCTCAAGGACAAGGGCAAGGGCTATCTTCAGACTGACAGCAACATCTGGTTCTACGACCCCGCCGACCGCCGCTTCACGTTCTCAAGCTCCAAGGACAAGTTCCAGGGCACGAACGCCAACACGTCCGACTTCGCGCCGCAGCATTACAAGCGCGACTACGACATCGAGAGCACGGAGGAGGTTCGGCTCGGCAATTTTGACTGCGTGCTTTTCACGCTCAAGGCGAAGACGAAGAATGTCGATTACCCGCAGATTAAGCTCTGGGTCACGAAGGATGACGGTCTGATGCGCAAAAAGGAGGATTACTCGCTTTCGGGGCAGAAGCTCCGCACGAGCGCGGTTCCCTCGTACCAGAAAGTCGAGGGCAACGGGACGGTATATCAGATTCCTGTCCGCATGATTATCCAGGACAACCTCAAGGGCAGGAAGATAGACGGCAAGATGAGCTACGAGA
Source organism: Treponema sp. (assembly GCA_022510885.1). GTDB lineage: Bacteria > Spirochaetota > Spirochaetia > Treponematales > Treponemataceae > Treponema_D. Next base: position 3,051 of record JAFLSP010000038.1, read on the forward strand.
GCACGACAATCTCCATCTCGAACGCGACGTTCAAGAAGCAGGATGATGCCGTCTACACCAAACCGTATCTTGAGCTGATGAGCGGCAAATAAACGTGACGGCGACGAAGAGACTGCTGCGCATTCTTTTTTTTCTCGTGCTCGCGTTGCCCGTATTCTCGCAGTCAGCGGATTCTGATGGCGGCGCGACCCTGATTGAGGTCGTCGGCGATGGCGCGGGCGGATACGATTCGGACGATGGTGTTGGCGTTGCGGATGCCTCTGGGCTCGATGATTTCGACGCGCTTTTCAGCGATGCCGAGGACACCGATGATGCCGTGATGACCGATGATGTCCGCGCAGGAACGAACTACAACGTGCAGCTCGGCTCTCTCAAATTTCCCATTGAGTTTTCGGGACGCATGGATGCGGAGGTGGGGGCTGCGCTCATCCGCACGAATAACGATACCGATGCCAGTTTTTATTTTGACTTCAAGAACTACCTGTATTTCACCATCCGCCCCGATACCTATCTCTCGCTCAGAGGTGTCCTCAAAAGCAGCCTGCCGAGTGATTCCGAGGACAGCGAGTCAAACCAGTTTTTGTATTTGTATGAGCTGTATTTTGATTACCTGATGCTCAAGCATGTGTATATTACGGCGGGCAAAAAAAAGACGGTGTGGGGAAACGTCCGCCTTTTCTCGAACGTAGACGATTACGGCGGCGACACCGACGCTTTGTATACGAATGTGCTCTATGATTCCCGTGAGTATATTTCCGGCATAGTAAGGATTCCGTTCGGTAACAATACCGTCACCGCTGTGGCAATGTACAATCCGTCAACCGCAAGCACCTCGCCAAAGACTAAGGATATGTCTTTTGCGGTCAGTTTGGAATTTCTGCTGCTCAATACGTCCATCAATTTTTTCGGGCGAAGGTTTCCCCTTGCGGAGGGTACCGACTCCGAGAACAGCCAGAAGGCTATTCTTGGCATGGAGCTAAAACGGACTATTCTGGGCTTTGATGTGTACGGACAGGGCATGGCGCGTATTGCTAGATATGAGGAACTGCCGGATGTCGTGGCATCAAAAGGCGATGATTTGGCCGCCATTCAAAAATTCATTACGACTGTCGGAACATATCGGCTGTGGTCGGACAATACGCCGAATGTGGGCTTTAATTTTGAGTTTCAGAATATTTATCGCCCGAATTTTGATGATTCCGAGGATAAATTCACGAACAGGTTTTCATTTGATTTCGGCATATCGAAACTTGGGCCGAACCGTGATATAAAACTCGGACTGCAGTGGTGCCATGACATAACGAGCGAGAAAGGATTTATTAAAACGGGCGTAGAATTCTCCCGCGTCATGCCACATTGCAACTGGAGAACGGGCATTGAGTACGAGTACGGCGAGTTTGGCAGTTTTAAAGATTATGAACTTACATTCGGAACATATCTTAAAATAAATCTTGACTATTAAATATCGACGAAAGCGGTCAGCTCTCCTGAATCTTTCCGTCGCGGATTTTTATCACATGGTCGGAGAGCGCGACGATTTTCGCGTCGTGCGTGGAGAACACGAACGTCGTCTTGAGCTCCTGGTTGAGTCGCTTCATCAGCTCTAGAATCTGGTCGCCGTTCTTTGAGTCGAGGTTTGCCGTCGGCTCATCGGCAAGGATAATCGGCGCTTTCGTGACGAGCGCGCGCGCGATTGCGACACGTTGCCGCTGCCCGCCGCTCAGCTCCGACGGCTTGTGGCTCTTCCAGTCGTAAAGCCCGACCGTCTCCAGCAGGAATTGAATCCACTCCTTTCTCTCGGCAGCGGAAAGCGTGTCAGCGGCGACTGATTTTCCGAGCGTGAGCGGGAATTCTACGTTCTCCCACACGTTGAGGACGGGAATGAGGTTGAACGTCTGGAAAATGAAGCCGAGATGGGCGCGGCGCAGTTCGGTGAGTTTCGAGTCAATTTTGAACGGCACGCTCTTTGATTTCTCCAGGTCGATTCCTTTGTAGACATCAATGCCCGCAAGGACAACCGAGCCAGAGTTCGGCAGGTCGATGAGGCCGATTATGTTGAGGAGTGTGGATTTCCCCGAGCCTGACGGACCTGAGAGCGCGGCGAATGCGCCCTGCTCAATCTTGAACGACACATCGTCCACCGCCTTAATCTGCACTTTGTCCATCTGATATATTTTGCTGACGTTTTTCAGTTCAATCACTGCCATACTGCTATTATATATTATTTTTGGTTCTTGACTAGTTGGGTTTCGCAATTTTCCTCATCAGGCTGCGCTTTCCTGTCAAGCGGGCGCATCCACTGCTCGGCGGCGGGGGCGAGGCGCTTTTTCAGCAGCAGCCGCTGAATTTTGTTCCAGACGCGGCGGGGAAAGGTCAGTCCGTAGCGGTGCGACAGGTAGTCCGCCACGGTGTCGAGCGGAATCTGCGCGTTGAACTTCTGCTTGAGCTCGTCCCAGTATTTGATAATCCACACGTACATGTCCGACTTGGTGCGCTTCCTGAACAGGCGCATGATGCGGTGGCGGTCGATGACGCTGATGACGGGCATGTAGACTGTCCTGAACCAGGACATGATGGCATCCTCCATTGAGATTTCCTCGGGCTTGTTCAGGTTGATGTAGTATTTGTGCGTGAGGATGTGGTTGTAGATGACGTCGTACTGCCCGGTCGCGGAGAAGTCGAGCAGCCAGTAGTCGGTGATGTCGCCGAAGCTCGTCTCGGCGTAGAATACGCGCTTCTCGTACTGGATAATCTGCCGCGTCATCCTGGCGAGGCTGTCGCCCGGGTGCAGGCGGATTTCGCTCTGGAGGCTCACCACCTCCGCGTCGATGAACTCGATGCCCTTCGCCTTCGCCACGGACACGCGGTGGTTGCCGTCGCGCACGAAGTACACGCCGCCCAGCTCGTACAGCGTGATGGGCGGCAGCGTCACGTCCTGGAGGTGCGCCATGTCGATGTGCTCCCAGCGCGACTTGAGGTGTATGCTCTTGGGGAAGAAGCGGTTGTCGAAGTCGCGGTAGCGTCCCTCGCTCCCCACGATTTTTGCGACCGGGACGACCGTCATGCCCTTGTAGACCTCGTTGCTCGGGCGCAGCATCTTCTTGATGTCGGAGAACGAGATGAGCGTCGCCTCGTCGGGATTGAGGAAGTGCTGGATTTCGTTGAACAGCGCCTTGTTGCGCGCCTTGTGGAAGTCCTCGTCAGTCTGTGTGGACAGCAGTTGGTTGCTCATTACGTCTCTCCTAGTTCGATGATGCAGTGGCTGAAGGCGTTGACCACGGAAGTCGCGCCGCTTGCGGTGAAGCGCGGCGAGTTCAGGTCGTACAGGTGGATGTGCCCGTGCACGAGGTAGGCCGGCCGGAAATGCCGGATGAACCAGTTGAAGCAGTCGAAGCCCTTGTGGCAGGCATCCTCGCGGTCGTGGATGTGGCGCGGCGCGGCGTGGGTCAGGAAGATGTCGAGGTAGCGCCCGTAGCGCAGCCGGTTCCACAGCAGGGCAGGGACGAGCGCGAGCAGGCGCAGGAACATCTGCCGGTCGGTGTACTGGCACAGCCCGTCGTTGTAGCGCAGCGAGCCTGACGCGCCCGCCACGAGCAGCGGCGTCCGCTTCCCCCCGCGCGACGTGACGGCAAGCGACGGCTCGCGCACCGCCCGGAAACCCGCGTAGACCGCCCCGTGATGGCAGCTCAGGTCGTAGTTGGCGATTTCTTTTTGGAACATGGGATGCGCGCCCTTGTGCTCCGCCTGCCTGCGGTGGTAGTAGCTGAATTCCGTGAGGTTGTGGTTCCCGAACACGAAGAACGTGGGTTTGTTCAGCGAGGAGACGATGAAATCGATGTAGTCAGACGGCAGGTCGCCCGCGCACAGCACGGCATCCACGTCGGCGAATCGCTCTTTCACGTTCGTGCTGTACACCAGCGGGTCGAGTTGGTCGGAAACGCACAGAATTTTCATTGCCTAGATGCCGGCTTTGGCGAGTACCTGTTCCAGCCGTTCCTTGGGGATGAGTTCGACGGGGCGGTTCTCCGCAAATCCCGTCGCCGTGCTCGTGAAACTGGAGCTGGTGCAGACAATCGTCTGCGAGCAGCCGCGCGGCTTCGCCTGTTCAACGAGGTTGCGCAGCGTGGTCTCGTCCATCGGCTCGGTCTCGCGGAAGAAGGCAATCAGGCACATCTGCTTGCGCACGCTCTTCCAGTCGTCGCTCTGCTCGGCGGCGATAATCAGCACGCCCCATTTTTTCGCCTCCGCAGTCTGCGTGGCGTAGCCCATGGCGGCGGCTGCTTTCTTGCAGATTTCGGTCAGCTCGTCCTGCGCGCAGGTCATGTACTCCTTGAGGCTGTCGTTCGACTGCAGGTCCTTGTACTGGTTCAGCTTGGAGGCGACGTCCTTGAAGTTCTTGTTGACGCTCATGATTGCCTGCCACTGCTCGATTGCCTTGTCAAGGTCGCGGTTGTTCTCGTGGCAGGCGGCGAGGAAGTAGCGCGCGAACAGCGTCTCCTGCGCCCGCTCGCTCTTTGCCGCCTTGATGGCGCGCTCGAATTCGCTCATGGCGTTGTCGGTGGAATGCGCCATCATGTAGCACGAGCCGCGCTCAAGCAGGGCGCGCTGCTTGAAGTCCGGGTCGCGCAGTGCTTTCTCGAACGCCTTGACCGCGCCCGGGTAGTCCTTGCTTTCCTTGAGGATTTTTCCCTGGTAGTAGTAGGTGGAAAAATTGTTCGGGTCGAGTTTGATGGCGGTGTCAATCTCGCGCTGCGCTCCCCGCATGTCCTTGCCGCGGAAGAGCATCAGCCCGAGCGCGGCGTGCGCCTTGACGTGCTTGGGGTCAATCTGAAGGCATTTCTGGTAGAATCCCATGCTCATGTCCGCGTGCCCGGTCTGCTCGTACAACTTGCCCACGTTGAAGAAGTTGTCCGCGTTCGTCGGCTCTTGCTTGGTCAGCAGCAGGTACTCCTTCACCGCGTCCTCCGGCTGGTTAAAGCGCACGAACAGTTCGGCGAGCTGCTTCCTGAACGGCACCTCGGGGATGGTCGCGTCGAACACGGCGTTCTGCGCGACGTTCTTGTACTCGGTGAACGCGAGGTCGGCTTTGTTCTCGGCGAGATAGGCGCGCCCGAGCCAGTAGTGCGCCGCCATGTCGCGCGGGTCTTTCGCGATGATTGCCTTCGCCAGCTTCTGCGCCTGCGCGTACTTCTGCTGCTTGACGAGCCGCTTGATGCCGTCGATTTTCTTCGGCTGTGCGAGCGACTTTACGACGAACACCGCAAGAAAAACGATGCCGACCAGCATCACCAAGATTATAACCAGTGCCATGTCGTCCCCCGAATCCGTATCTCTGCGTGATTGCGTGATTTTCTTATTACAATACTGATTTTGGGGGTCTCTGTCAAACGCCGGGCGGACGGGTAATCGCCGCGCCTCCGCGTGCCGATAGTCTTAATGATGAAGAACCGATTTTTTCTTGCGGCGATGATGACGGTCGCGCTCGCCGCCTCCGCGCAGGTCGCGGGGAACGCGGACACGGGGAGCGACTTTGCGGCGGGCGAGGAGCTGTTCCGCCTCAACCGCCCCGCCGAGGCCATCGCGGTGTTCGAGCGCATAATTGACGACAAGGACGTGAATCCTGCCGCGTTCGTGTACCTCGGCGTGGCGTACTATCAGGTGGGCGACTACCGCAAGTCGCTCGCCGTCTGCACGAGCGGGCTTGAGCGCGCCGGCGCGGACCGCAAGGTGCTCGCCTACAACGCGGGCAACAGCGCCTACGCGCTCGGCGACTACGCCCGCGCCGACTCATGCTATGCCATCGCCATGCAGGAAGACCCCGATTTTTCCGCCGCCTATCTCAACCGGGCGAACGCGCAGCTTAAACTGGACCGCCTTGAGGACGCGCGCGAGCAGTATCAGTCGTTCCTCGCGCGCGAGCCGGACAACGCGCAGCGACCCGCGATTGAGCAGCTGCTTGCGCTGCTCGACGAGGAAATCGTGCGCCGGGAGAACGAAAAGCCCGAGCTGATTACGCCGGAGACGCTGAGCATCGCGAACGAAGCCATGCAGATTCCCGAGACCGCCGAGCGCATCACCCCGGACGAACTGCCCGCTGAGCCGGTCGAAGCCGTCATCGAGGAGCTGGTGGACGCGGACGAATTCGCCGCCCCCGCGCTTCCGCCCGAAGAGCTGACCTTGGAGCGCGGCGAGCGCGTTGCCGCGGACGAGCTCCCGCCGCCCCCGAATCCGCCCGAGGCGGAGACGGACATCGAGGAAGCCGTCGTGCGTGAGATGCAGGAAGAAATCCCCGCGGCGGACGACGCGAAATAATCCGCTTTTCCCCAAAAATATGCGTCGCCTTATTGAATAACATCGCCGCTTTCCGTATACTTTTTCCTAGCAAATCGTTTGTAATTTTCCGTTGGAGGAACTATGACAATAGCTGAAATGCTTAATCAGAGTATCACGCTGACCCTGCTGGGTATGGGCGTCGTGTTCAGCTTTCTGGTTATCCTCATCGGCTTCATGAACCTGCTTCGCGTGGTCGTTCATGCCGCCGGATGGGACAAGGAAGCCCCCAAGGCTGAGACGGTCGCGCCGACCGCGCCCGCCGCAGACCAGAAGGCAGTCGTCGCCGCAATCGCGGCCGCCCTGCATGAGAAGCAATAAGGAGGTAGGAAGAATTATGGCAAAGAAAGTGAACATTTCCGAACTGGTTCTGCGCGACGCGACGCAGTCGCTGCACGCCACCCGCATGACGCTGGCGGACATGCTGCCAATCGCCCCCAAAATCGACAAAATAGGCTACTGGGCGGCGGAGGCATGGGGCGGCGCGACCTACGACTCGTGCATCCGCTTCCTGAACGAGGACCCGTGGGAGCGCCTGCGCAAGCTCCACGCGGCCATGCCGAACACGAAAATCATGATGCTGCTGCGCGGGCAGAACCTGCTCGGCTACCGCCACTACGCGGACGACGTGGTGGACAAGTTCGTGGAGTACGCGGCAAAGAACGGCGTGGACGTGTTCCGCATCTTCGACGCCTGCAACGACCCGCGCAACCTGGAGCGCGCGACCAAGGCCGCCAAGAAGACGGGCAAGCACGTGCAGATGGCAATCTCCTACGCCACCACGCCCTACCATACAAAAGAAATCTACGCCGACCTCGCCAAGACCTACGCGGACTTCGGGGCGGACTCAATCTGCATAAAGGACATGTCGGGCCTGCTCAAGCCTTTCGAGGCCTACGATTTGGTGAAGGCAATCAAGGCGAAGTGCGACCTTCCGATTGAGATTCACTCGCACGCCACCACCGGCCTGTCCGTGGCGACGCTGCTCAAGGCGGCGGAGGCGGGCGCGGACGTGCTCGACACGGCGATTTCCGCCATGGCGATGGGCACGTCGCACTCGCCGACGGAGACCGTGGTTGAGATGCTCAAGGGCACGGAGTACGACACCGGCCTCGACATCTCCGCGCTGCTCGACATAGCGGCGTACTTCCGCGACATCCGCAGGCACTACGCCTCGCTTGAGTCCAAGTTCCTCGGCGCGGACACGCGCATCCTCAAGTCGCAGGTTCCCGGCGGCATGCTGTCGAACCTGGAGAGCCAGCTCAAGCAGCAGGGCGCGTCCGACAAAATCGACCAGGTGCTCGCGGAGCTGCCGCTCGTGCAGAAGGACGTGGGCTACGTGCCGCTGGTCACGCCGACCTCGCAGATTGTCGGCACGCAGGCGGTGTTCAACGTGCTCTTCGGTCGCTACGAGCGCATGACGGGCGAGTTCTGCGACCTGCTCACCGGCAGGTACGGCAAGGTTCCCGCCGAGCCGAACAAGGATTTGGTCAAGAAGGCGCTTGAGCAGAACAAGATGGACGAGGCGATAACCTGCCGCCCGGCGGACAAAATCGAGCCGGAGTGGGACAAGATGGTGGAGGAGGCCAAGGCGAACGGCGGCAACGGCTCCGTGGAGGACACGCTGACCTACGCGATGTTCCCCAAGGTGGCGACAAAGTTCTTCGCAGAGCGCGCCAAGGGACCGGTGGACGCGGAGAAGGCGTTCGGCGTGAAGGAGGCCCCCAAGTCCTCCGGCGGCGCGGGCGGCTCATACACCGTCACCGTGAACGGCACGCCGTACAGCGTGCAGGCGAGCGGCGACAATATCACCGTGAACGGCACGGCGTACAGCGTGACGTTCGGCGCGGCGGGCGCGGCTCCTGCGGCACCGGTTGCGACCGGCGGCGCGGACGTGAAGGCTCCCGTGGCGGGAACGCTGCTCAAGCAGTGCCTTGCGAACGGCGCGAAGGTGACGAAGGGACAGACGGTCATCATCATAGAGTCCATGAAGATGGAGCTTGAGGTGAAGTCGCCGGAGGACGGCACGATTACCTACACCGTTCCGGCGGGGACGCAGATTACTGCGGGCCAGTCGCTCGCGACTATCGGCGGCGTGGTGGTGCAGGCCGCTCCCGCACCTGCGGCGGCACCGGCTGCCGCTCCTGTTGCGGCTGCTCCCGCGGGCGGAAAGCCCGTCAACGCGCCGGTGGCGGGAACGCTGCTCAAGTACGCGGTCGCGGAAGGCGCGAGCGTGCAGGCCGACACGACGGTCATCATCATCGAGTCCATGAAGATGGAACTGGAAATCAAGGCGGGCGCGGCCGGTTCGGTGCATTTCCTTGCGGCGACCGGCTCGCAGGTGACGGCGGGTCAGGCCGTCGCGGAAATCAAGTAGGGGCTTGCCATGATTGACACACAGAAAGATTTTCGGAAAAAGGCGTTCGGCGTGACGCTCGCAATCATGGCGGTCGCCATGGTGCTGAGCATGGGCACGAAGGCCCTCGCGCAGACCGCTGAATCTTCCCGCGCTGTTCCTGCCCCCGTGGCGAGCAGCGGCACGGGCCTGGACCGCGTGATTGCGGGCACGGAGGACTGGGGCGACGAGCACAACATCTCCGTCTCGCGCTTTTTGCAGAACATCGGCAAGTCCACGGGCATCTACCAGATTATCACGCAGCAGCGCGTCGCGCCGAACCCGACCGGGGTCAAGCCGGAAGTCGCGGAAGCCCCCGAAAAGGACTGGGGCACCGCGCCGGGCTGGCAGTCGATGATTATGATTGCCATCGGCTTCCTCATCGTGTACCTCGCGGTGGGCAAGGGCTTCGAGCCGCTGCTCTTGATTCCCATCGGCTTCGGCACGATTCTGGTGAACATCGTGGGCGCGGGCATGGGCGACCTGCCCGACGGCATGCTCGCCATCATCTACCACGCGGGCGTGGGCAACGAGTTCTTCCCCATGCTCATCTTCATGGGAATCGGCGCCATGACGGACTTCGGCCCGCTCATCGCCAACCCCAAGACGGCGATTCTGGGCGGCGCGGCGCAGTTCGGCGTGTTCTTCACGCTGTTCGGCGTGGCGGTGATGAACCTGTTCGGGCTGAACTACAACATCTTGCAGGCCTGCGCCATCGGCATCATCGGCGGCGCGGACGGCCCCACCTCAATCTACGTATCCGGCAAGCTCGCGCCTGAGCTGATGGGCGTCATCGCGGTGGCGGCGTACTCCTACATGGCGCTCGTCCCGATGATTCAGCCGCCGATTATGAAGCTGCTGACATCGAGGAAGGAGCGGCTCATCCGTATGCCGAACCCGCGCGCGGTGCCCAAGATGGAGAAGGTGCTCTTCCCGCTCATGCTGCTGCTTCTGACAATCCTGCTTCTGCCGCCGGCGGCTCCGCTCATCGGTATGCTCGCGTTCGGCAACTTCGTGAAGGAAAGCGGCGCGGCGGCGCGTCTCTCCAAGACCATGGAGAACGAGCTGATGAACATCGTCTCTATCCTGCTGTCGCTGGGCGTAGGCAGTCAGATGACGCCGGAGAAAATCATCAGGGGCGAGTCGCTCGGCATCATCGTGCTGGGCCTTGTGGCGTTCGCGGTGGCGACGGCGGGCGGCCTGCTCATGGCGAAGCTGATGAACGTGTTCCTGCCGAAGGACAAGAAAATCAACCCGCTCATCGGCTCGGCGGGCGTGTCCGCCGTTCCTATGGCGGCGCGCGTGGCGAACAAGGTGGGCCAGTCGGAGGACCCGTCGAACTTCCTGCTGATGAACGCTATGGGCCCGAACGTGGCCGGCGTCATCGGCACGGCAATGGCCGCCGGTGTGTTCATCGCAACTTACGGCGGGCTGAAATAATAAGACCTCATCGCGGAGTGCCGGGCTGCTGAAGTCCGGCACTCCCGCTTTCGGCGGGCAATCGCCCGCAGTAGTACCTATGAAACATCGCGTCTTGCACGGTATCCTCATTTTTCTTCTTATGTTCTCCGCGTACATCGGGACGGATGTACGGACGGCGGTGTTCGGTGAGACCGGCGACATACAAATCGTCACGGTTCACACCCCGGCGCACGAATACGCGCCCGCCATTTTGGGCGCGGCGAAAACCTGCGAGCGGACAGTCGCCCGTCCGCAGAAAAAAAGCGGGCTTTCCCTTCCTCTTGGGGAAATCCTTTTTGAGAAGCAGAACCTTTCTTTTTGCGTTGACCCGGTTTTCGCGCACGATGCCAGTTCATCGCGCGTGCTGCTCCTTCCAAAATCACTGCAAACCATCATTTTCCAGCAAACAGTCATCTAGCCGTTTCCGTTCCCCGGTTTTTACGATTTCTCTTTATTCCGGCTGTCGGAGACCGTATGTCCGCGTTTTCCTTGGCGGGTGCGTCTTTCGGCGACCGTTTGAAAACACTATCATGAGGTGAACTATGCTTTTTGGACTTTTGATGATTCCCGGTGTCGTCGTCGGCTCGGCTGTTTTTGCGCTGCTCGCAATCGTCATCGACAATTTTGGCGACAAGTGC
>JAFLSP010000039.1 GCA_022510885.1 Treponema sp.
TTCAAAAATCTGCGGAAGTATGATATACTGTTCGTGCGCTTTGCGTGGTGGAGAAAGAGATGATTGATGACAAAGATTTAGACCCGACTATTGCGGCCCTGCTTGCGGAAGCGGAGGCAAACCAGCCGGAAATGCCGCAGGTTGCTTTCGACGAGGACGCGGTTGAGGACGTGACGGGCGCGATTGGTGTTCTAAAAGCCGCGCAGGCGAGCGACGCACCGTTCAAGATGCCCGGCTCTAAGCTGCCATCGGAAACGGGCGCGGCGGAGGAAAACCCGCTTGCCAAGGTCGATTTAAGCGTTACCAGTTTTACGCCCATCGAAAAGTGCTACGAGGACGAGTCCAACCATATTTTTGACGACAAGACCTACTATAAAACCGCGCTCATGGGCGAGGGCGAGGCGGCACAGCGCGTGCATAAAATCCTCTCAAAATACCTCGTCTGCCAGGACCCCAAGGACCGCACGGTGTACCGCCAGCAGATTGTGACGGCGTACTGGGAGCTGGTAAAGAATATTGCGCCCAAGGCGACGAGCAGGGAAATCCCGAATCCCAAGCGGATGCTGCTGCGTTTTGGCGTGGTGCTTCCGTCGCTGTTCACGCCCGAGCAGAAGCAGTTGTTCTCTACGGTCATCATGGACAACAACACGGGCGAGCCGGTGTATTATCTTGACGAATGGCTCCGCGACATCGGTACGGGGCGGCTCTCGCTTTCCACGACGGACGAGGCGCGTCCCCGGAAGGCGGCGGGCACGGTTGACCAGCAGCAGCTGCTTTCGCTCAAGGGCAAGAACGACGGCAAGTTGCAGACGGCGGAGAATATGCTGAGCGGCAAGGAGCATGAGCGGACGCTTCTTGAGAATGATTTGAAAAGCCGCGTGGACGCGCTGTGCAATCATCCTCCGCTGCCCGCCCTTGAGCCGCACACGTCCGCGTATAGCGAAGTTCAGCTCAAGTTGTTTGCCGATATTCAGGACAGGCTGCGCGCGCTGCAAAGGAACAACAAGGAAATCCTCGCCTATATGCGCGAGTTGGACGAGGCAAAGGCGACGGCAGGCTCGCTCGCGGCAAAGTTGAGCGCGCCGGTCATGGAAGTGAGTTCCTCCGAATTGAACGCGGAATTCAACACGGTGCGGCAGATGGCGAAGATGACCGTCGGGCGCAAGGGCAACCCGTTCCCCGTGTTCACGCGCGAATTCTACCATTGTCTTCCGCAGCTGACGGGCTTCCGCGAGAACGTCATCAACACGCTGCACTGGATTGAGACGATTGACCCGAGCGCGTTCCACCGCATCCACAAGAACAAGGCGAACCGCATCGTTCCCTACGTGCTGCTCCTGCCGACTTACGGCGACTTCGGCTTCTGCTGGGAGCCGTTTGACCGCTACAACCGCGTCGCCAGTCGCGGGCGCATCGTCGTGCCGATGTACCCGCGCGATTTGAAAGTGTCGCTGCTCATGGCGGTGGCGGACTTGCGCTGGCAGGTCGCCAAGGAAAAGGCGTCGTTCTACTGGATGGAGGAGGGGCTGACCGGGCAGTATTACCAGTGGATTGACAGCCAGAAGCTCAAGGGCGACTTGAAGTCGTACTTCATTGCGGACTACGTGCTGTGGATGACCAAAGAGGCGAACGGCACGCAGGTGATGGACAAGAAACTGCGCGCGATTTTCTGGCGCTACGTGCCGTTTGCGCAGGAGAAGAAGGACGACCTGAAAAAGCGCAGCATGGTCTACGCGGAGCTGTATCAGCGCGACCTGAACCGTGCGATGAGCGACGGCTACTGATGGGGCAGATGATGCGAGGACGAAACATCGTGCTGCCGTTCGTGGCGGCGGTGTGCGCCGTGCTGTGCTCCTGCGGCTCGGCACGGCATGCGGCGGCGGGCGCGAACCTTAATCCCGTGTTCGTGACGGACAGGGCGACGTTTCACTTGCTGCCTACGGCGATGCGCGAAAAAAACATCGATGCCGTGCAGCACATTTCGGCGAAGTTCGGGGCGCGGGAATTTGAGTCGGACTGCCTGCTGATTGCGGACGGCGAGCAGCTTTCCCTCACGATGCTGAACGAGCTGGGGACGACGGTGGGCGAGCTGAACTACAACAACGATTTGGTTGTGTTCAATACGGCGTTGTTTCCGTCGGCAATCAAGGCGGAGTACATCGTGGCGGACGTGCAGTTCTGCCTGTACCGTGCGGACGCGCTGCGCGCCGCGCTGGAGGAAATCGGCCTGCGTTTTGAGGTCGCTGCGGCGGACGGCGGCGAGACGCGGCGCATTTTTGACGGCGAAAAAGAAATCATACATATAGAAAAGACGGCGGAGCGGATTGCCTACACGAACGTCCTGCGTGGCTATGGGTATGTCTTGCAGGGCGCGTTCTGATGAAGGCGTACCTTTCGCGCCCGGCGGTGCTGTGCGGCGCGGGCACTGACGCGGAGTCGTTTTTTGGCGCGCTTACGGCGGGTGACCGTTCGGGGCTTGTGCGTGTGCGCTGCGGCACGGACGGCGACGGCAACGACCGCTTTTTCTGGGCGGGGCAGATTGCCGAGGGCGTTCTGCGGCCGACGGGCGACCCATTCGATATGCGCGTCTTGCAGATTTTGGACGGCGCGCTCACCCAACTTACACCAGTCGTACAGAACGTGACTGCGCGGTACGGCGCGGACAGAATCGGCGTGTGCCTGGGGCAGTGCGACAACGGCTCGGCGCGGTCCTTTGCGGCGCACCGTGCGCTGTGGACGGACGGCGCGTTTCCGGCGGGGTACGCGCTTGCCGTGCAGGGCGCGGACTATCCTGCCGCGTTTGCGGCGCGGAAGTTCGGCGTGACGGGCGTTTCGCTCGGTTTTGCGACGGCCTGTGCGTCAAGCGCGACGGCACTCGTCAAGGCGCGGCAGCTCATTCGCGCGGGGCAGTGCGACGCGGTGATTGCCGGTGGCGTTGACATCGCTTCCCCCACGACACTGCTCGGTTTTGACAGCCTTGAGGCAATCAGCGCGGAACGGACGAATCCTTTTAGCGCGAACCGCGCGGGAATCACGCTGGGCGAAGGCGCGGCGTTTTTCGTGCTGAGCAAGGACGACGTGGACGAGACGCGGGTCGTGCTTGCGGGCGCGGGGGAAAGCGCCGATGCAAGCCACATGACGGCGCCGCTCGCGGACGGCAGCGGTGCGGCACAGGCAATGCGCGCCGCCTTGGACGACGCGGGCATTGCGGCGGACGACATCGACTACGTGAACCTGCACGGCACGGGCACGAAACTGAACGACAGCATGGAGGCGACGGCGGTGGACGCGGTGTTCGCGGGTCGCCCTGTTTCGGTCAGTTCGACCAAGGCGATGACGGGGCATACGCTCGGCGCGGCGGGCGCGCTGGAGCTTGCCGCGTGTTTTTTGGCGATACAGCGGCAGCGGCTTCCGGTGCACGTGTGGGACGGCGCGTTCGACGACGGCTTTCCGCGCCTCAACTTCGTTTCCGACCCGCGGCCGGGCAAAGAAATCACCTGCTGCATGAGCAACAGTTTTGCGTTCGGCGGGTGCAACGTGAGCCTCATCATCAGAAAGGACGCATGAATGGGCAGGGCGATTGAAAAGGACGAGCTGATGACGCTCGTGCCGCACAAGGGCAAGATGTTTCTGATTGACCGCATCACCGGCTACGACACGGCGGCGTGGACGATTACTTCTGAGACGGTCGTGCGCGAATCCTGCCTGTTTTTTGACGCGGCGGCGGGCGGCATTCCGAACTATGTGCTGTTTGAATTCATCGCGCAGACCATTTCCGCGCTCACGGGCATCATCGTGCGCGAGAACAATCTGCCGGTGCGCATGGGCTTTATCCTGAGCGTGTCCGCGCTCTCGTTTTCCGTGCCGATTATCAGGGCGGGGCAGACGGTCAGCGTCAGCGCGTCGCGCACGGGCGAGGTGGACAACGTGTATACGTTCGTGGCGGACCTGTGCGTGGACGGCGTGGCGGTGGGCAGCGGCAGACTCACGGTGCTTGAGGTGAAAGAGGAGCAATAATCATGGAAAACGGGCAGAACGGCAAGCGCGTCCTGGTCACGGGCGCGTCCGGCGGCATTGGGCGGGCGATTGCGCTTGCGTCCGCGCGCGCGGGCTATGAGGTGGTGGCGCACTATCGCCACGGCAAGGAGAAAGTGGACGCGCTCGTCGCGGAGATTGCGGCGGCGGGCGGACGGGCGACGGCAATGCAGTTTGACGTGGCAGACCGTGCCGACTGCGCCGCAAAACTTGAGGCATGGAGCGAGGAGCACGGCGCGTTCTGGGGCATCGTCTGCAACGCGGGCATCTGCGCCGACAACGCCTTTCCCGCGCTGAGCGACGAAAACTGGGACCGCGTTATCCACACGAATCTGGACGGCTTCTACAACGTGCTCAAGCCGCTGGTCATGCCGCTGTGCCGCAAAAAGCGCGGGCGGATTATCACGATTTCCAGCGTGAGCGGCGTGATGGGCAACCGCGGGCAGGTCAACTACAGCGCGAGCAAGGCGGGCATCATCGGCGCGACGAAGGCGCTTGCCGTGGAGCTTGCGAGCCGGCACATCACCGTGAACTGCATCGCGCCCGGCTTCATCGAGACGGAGATGAGCAAGGACGCGCCAGTAGAGCATATCCTGCCGACCATTCCCCTTGGCCGCGCGGGAACGCCCGACGAGGTTGCCGCGCTCGCGGTCTTCCTGCTGAGCGAGGAGGCGGGCTACATCACGCGGCAGGTCATCGGCGTGAACGGTGGCATAATCTAGCGTGATTTGCTATACTGCGCGAGGAGGAATACATGACAAACAGAAATCGGAGCATTGCAATTGGAGGCGCGTTCAGCGCGCTCATCGTCGTCATGGTCGTGACGGGCCTGGGCTATATCCGCATCAGTCCGGTGATTTCGTACACGATTCTGCAAGTGCCGGTCGTGCTGGCGACGGTTCTTGGCGGGCTTGTCCCGGGGCTGATTGCGGGTTTCGTGTTCGGGCTGACGAGCCTGCTCAAGTCGGCGATTATGCCGATTTCATTGCTCGACCCCTGCTTCCTGAACCCGCTGTGCTCGGTCGTGCCGCGCGTGCTGATTGCGGTCGTTACGTGGCTCGTCTTTTCCGGGCTGAAAAAGATTCCGCGGTTTCCTCGCCTGGCGGCGGGCGTGGTCGCGGCGGTGGTCGGCTCGCTCGCGAACACGGTGCTCGTCTTTGCCTCGCTCTGCCTGGTCCACTTTGCCGAGATTGCGCCGATTGCGCAGAACGCGGTCGCGCAGTTTCCCTCGCTTGCGGGCGCGGCGTACATCGCCATCCTGCTGATGTTCGCGCCGACTGCGCTGGTTGAAGGCGGCATCAGCGGCGTCATCACGGGGCTGGTGCTGACTGCGCTGGGCCTTGCCCGCCACGGAAAGGCAAAACTGAGCGCGGAAGCCGACGGGGAATAGGCGGTGAAAATCGTTATCATTGGCGCGGGTTTTACGGGCGTGCAGCTGGCAAAGCGGCTGATTAACGGAAAGAACGACGTGGTGCTTATCGACAATGATGACGAGACCGTGCGCCATGCCTCAAACCGGCTTGACTGTGACGTTATCCAAGCGGACGGAAACAACCTTGCCACGCTTGAGGAGGCGGGGCTTGCCAAGGCGGACGCGCTGGTCTGCGTGACGAGCAGCGACGAGGTGAACATGATTACCTGCTCGCTCGTCGATTCGGTCTACCCGAAGCTGCTCAAAATCGCGCGCGTGCGCAACTATGCGTACTACGTGAACACGGCGAACACCACGCGGCGGTATGCGGGCGCGTTCGGCGAGAACCGCCGCCCGCTGTACGGCATCGACTTCATGGTGCATCCCGACGTTGAGGCGGCCGAGGCAATCATCAACGCGGTGGAGCACGGCGCGCTCATGGACTCCATTCCTTTTGGCGACGACTACGAGCTGGTGCGCGTGCCGGTTGAGGCGGGCTGCGCCGTGGACGGGCAGGTCGTGCAGAACATCCGCAGGCTCACGCAGAAGCCCATCCTCATCGCCTACATCGAAAGCAAGGGCGAGACCTCGCTGCCTGACGGCTCGACGGTCATCAGGGCGGACGACTACCTGGGAATCCTGGCAAAAAAGGCTGACATCCCCGAGCTGTTGCAGCTGTGCGGCTCAAAAGGGCAGAAACTGAACAAAATCGCGCTCGTCGGGGCGGGAAGAATCGGCAGGATTGTGGCGGAGCGGCTGATTCAGCGCAAGAAAAGCCTGCTCGCGCGGCTGTTCGGCGGATTTCAGAAAAAAACGACGCAGGATTTCGTCATCATCGACAGCGACGAGACGCTCACGAAGCAGGCGGCGGAGGCCTTCCCCGACATCCGGGTGTTCCGGGCGGACGCGACCGACGAGGCGTTCTTGCAGGAGGAGGGCATTGACCACTTCGACCTGACCATCTGCGTCACGCCGAACCACGAGATGAACATCGTCATGGCGGCCTTCATCGAGTCGGTGGGCGTGAAGAACGCCATCTGCCTCGTCTCCTCGGCGGCATTCGCGGACATCGCGCACCGGCTGGACATCGAGATTGCCGTGCCGCTGCGCGACACGGTGGTGGACAGCATCATGAGCCATCTGCGCGGCTCAAGCGTCACCGGCATCCACACGGTTACTGACGGCACGCTCGAAATCCTCGAAATCACCGTCACGGAAAAGTCGCAGGTGGGCGGCAAAATGCTCAAGGACATCGCGGAGAACGGCAAGTTCATCCTGCTGATGGTGCAGAAGGGCGCGAGTACCGCCTACACCATTCCCACGGGCAGCACGACGTTCTCGGCGGGCGACAACCTCGTGCTGATTACCACGCGCGACGACAATCAGCACATTCTGGAAAAATTCGGGGCGGAAAGCTGAGCGATGAGCATCGTCACGTTTTTCAGGATTGTCTGCATCATCCTTTCGATAATCGGCGTTTCGCTCGTCTTTCCGATTGGCACGGCACTTGCGTGCGGCGAATTCTCCATGATTCCGTCTTTCGTCATCCCCATGCTGATTTCGCTTGCGCTCGGCGCGGCGGCGATTTTCTTCAGGAACGAGAAGCGCAAGTTCGCCATCTCCACGCGCGGCGTGTTCGTCATCGTGTCGAGCGCATGGATTGCCATCAGCGCGTTCGGCACGATTCCGCTCCTGTCGAGCGGCTACGTCACGGGTTTTACCGACGCATTTTTTGAGAGCGTGAGCGGCTTCACCACCACGGGCGCGTCGGTCATCACCGATTTGGACGTGCTTCCCCGTTGCCTGAACCTGTGGCGTTGCGAGATGCACTGGCTGGGCGGCATGGGCGTGATTGCGCTGACGGTCGCGCTGCTGCCGCTGCTCGGCGTGGGCGGCTTTCAGCTGATTAAGGCGGAGACGACGGGCGTGGACAAGGGCAAAATCACGCCGAAAATCACGACGACGGCGAAGACGCTGTGGGTCTTGTACGTCAGCCTGACGGTTGCGCAGACGATTTTGCTGTGCATTGCGGGCATGGACTTTGTGGACGCACTGTCGTATTCGTTTTCCACGCTGGGAACGGGCGGCTATTCCGTGAGCAACGCGGGCTTCGGCACGTATTCCGGGGCGGTTGAAATCATCTGCATGGTCTTTATGATTTTGGGCGGCATCAATTTCAGCCTGTATTTTTACGCGCTCACGGGAAAATGGAGCGAGGTGCGCAAGAACAGTGAGCTGAAGGCCTACGCGGGCATCCTCTTTATGGCGATGCTCGGTGTGACGGCCATCCTCATTCCGTACTATCATTCGCTCGGGCAGGCGCTGCGCTTCGCGACGTTTCAGGTGGCCTCGCTGATGACGACGACGGGGTTTTCCACGGCGGACTACACGCAGTGGCCGCAGGCGGCGCAGTTTATCCTGTTCGCGCTGTTTTTTGTCGGCGGGTCGGCTGGCTCCACGGCGGGAGGATTCAAGGTGGTGCGCTGGATTGTCTTTGCGAAGCAGGCGCGCAACGAAATCCTGCGGATGCTGCATCCGCACGGCATTTTTACCGTCCGCCTGAACGGTATGCCCGGGCGCAAGGATTTGGTGTTCAGCGTCTCGGCGTTTCTGTTCGTGTTCCTCGCGCTGGTTGGCATCACCGCGTTCTTCGGCACGCTCGCTGGCCTGGACATCGTGACGGCCCTGTCGGCGGCCTTTTCCATGGTCTCGAACGTCGGTCCCGCGTTCGGCAGCCTTGGCCCGACGGAGAATATGCACCTGCTTCCGTCCGCGCTCAAATGGTGGTACTGCTTTGCCATGCTCGCCGGTCGCCTTGAGCTGTACGATTTGGTCATTTTCTTCCTCCCCGATTACTGGAAAAAATGACGCGAAATCGGCCAAAGCAGTAGCATTGCCCTGCATTTTTATGGTACAATGGGCGATATGGCGAAAGTACAGGTTCTGCCCGGCAAGCCGCTGAAACCGGGTGTTCACGTGACCAAGGACGGCGTGAACTTTTCGATTTTTAGCAGGCATGCGACGGCGGTCTTTCTGGAGTTGTTTCACCACGCGCATGATGCCGCGCCGTTCATGACGGTGGCGTTGGAACCTGAGACCAACCGCATCGGAGACATTTGGTTTTGCTTTGTTGCGGGGCTGAAGCCGGGTGATTTGTACCTCTACCGCATGGACGGCCCCTTCGACCCGGACCGGGGACACCGATTCAACAAGAAATTCTACCTGTTCGACCCGCGCGCGCTCGCCTTTACGGAAGGCTCGGTCTTCAAGAACATGGCGTTCGGGCAGGTCTGTCCGCTGGAGAAGATGCCCAAGTGCGTCGTCGTGGACAGCGACGACTACGACTGGGAGGACGACCGGCCGCTCGGCATTCCGCTGGAGGATTCCATCATTTACGAGGCGCACCTCAAGGGCTTTACGGCGGACAAGTCGTCCAAGGTGCGGCATGGCGGCACCTACCGCGGGCTGATTGAGAAAATCCCCTATCTGAAGTCGCTGGGCATTACGGCGGTGGAGCTGCTTCCCATTCAGGAATTCGACGAGTACGAGAACTCGAACGTGAATCCGCGCACGGGCGAGCGCATGGTCAACTACTGGGGCTACAGCACGATTGGTTTTTTCGCGCCCAAGGTGCATTACGCCGTGGACAGGACGCCCGGCGCGGTCGTCAATGAATTCCGGGACATGGTGAAGGCACTGCACAAGGCGGGCATTGAGGTCATCCTTGACATCGTGTTCAACCATACGGCTGAGGGGAACGAGCACGGCGTGACGCTCAACTTCCGCGGCATTGACAACGCGATGTTCTACGAGCTTGTTCCCGACAACAAGCAGTATTACCTCAACTATTCGGGCTGCGGGAACACGGTCAACTGCAACCATCCGATAAATCAGGAATTCATCATCGACTGCCTGCGCTACTGGGTGGTGGACATGCACGTGGACGGCTTCCGCTTCGATTTGGCGTCGGTGCTGTGCCGCGCGGCGGACGGGTCAATCATCAAGTACCCGCCGCTGACCGACCGCATTGCGGAGGACCCGCTGCTGCGCGGCGCGAAAATCATTGCCGAGCCGTGGGACTGCGGCGGCGCGTATTTCGTCGGTTCGTTTCCCGGCAGCCGCTGGTCGGAATGGAACGACCGTTACCGCGACGGCATCCGGCGGTTTATCCGGGGCGACGAATTCGCGTCCACCGAGGCGGCGACGCGCATTGCCGGGTCGAGCGACCTGTACGCGCACTCGCACCGCGGCCCGCAGCATTCGGTCAACTACATCGTGAGCCACGACGGCTTTACGCTCAACGATTTGGTCACGTACAACGGCAAGCACAACGAGGAGAACGGCGAGGGAAACC
This sequence comes from Treponema sp., assembly GCA_022510885.1. Lineage (GTDB taxonomy): Bacteria > Spirochaetota > Spirochaetia > Treponematales > Treponemataceae > Treponema_D. The sequence continues at coordinate 9,801 of JAFLSP010000039.1, forward strand.
GCGACGGCACCGACAACAACCTGAGCTACAACCACGGCTATGAAGGCCCGACGGCAAATCCCAAAATCGAGCGGCTGCGCCGGCGGCAGATAAAAAATTTCTTCGCCTGCCTCATGCTCTCGCAGGGCACGCCCATGATGGTCGCCGGCGACGAGGTGAATCGGACGCAGGGCGGCAACAACAATCCCTACTGTCAGGACAACGAAATCTCCTGGTTCAACTGGAACGACCTGGAGAAGAACGCGGAGATGCTCACGTTCGCGCAGCGGCTGATTGCCTTGCGCAGGAATCATCCCGTGTTCCACCGCACCGTGTATTTTGGCGGCGCGTCCACGGCAACGCCCACAAATCAGCCCGACATCTCCTGGCACGACTACGACGGCAAAGTTCCCGACTGGGAGAAGATGAACCGCTTTCTCGCGCTGCGTCTGGGCGGCAGCGTCGGGCAGAAGGCGGACAGCGATTTTTACATCGCGTTCAATACGGATATTCACGACAAGACGCTGGTCATTCCGCCGCCGTCATCGGGAAGAAAATGGTATCGCTCGGTCGATACCTCGATAGACGGCGAGGACGCGGCGCTTGCCGCCGGTGCGGAAGAAATCTTGGATTTGCAGGAAAAATATGTGCTTCCTGCGAACAGCGTGTTGGTGCTGGTATCAAAATAGCGCGAGCGACAAAACGAACCGCTTTATACGGAGGATTATATGACTTTTGATGCAGAGAAATTTCGGGCAAATTTGGCTGCCCGTCTTCGCAGGCAGTACGGAAAGGACATCTCGCAGGCGAACACGCACGACCTGTTCGATGCCGTGAGCGCGTCCGTGCTCGAATTCATCATGCCCGCCTGGATGGCGACGCGCCGTGAGTACGACAAGAAACCGGTCAAGCAGTGCTACTATTTTTCCGCGGAATTCCTGATGGGCCGCGCGCTCAGCAACAACCTCATCAACATGCAGATTAAGGACGAAGTGAAGAAAGTCCTTGACGACATGGGCATCAATTTCAACCAGATTGAGGATGAGGAGCCGGATGCGGGCTTGGGCAACGGCGGCTTGGGGCGGCTTGCGGCGTGCTTTTTGGACTCGCTCGCCACGCTGGACTATCCCGGGCATGGCTACGGCATTCGTTACCAGTACGGCATGTTCGAGCAGCACATCGAGAACGGCTATCAAGTGGAGTATCCCGACAACTGGCTCAAGCACCGCGACCCGTGGGAAATCAAGCGTTCGGACTTGGAGGTGACGGTGCGCTTCGGCGGCGAAATCAAGTACGGGAAGACGCCCGACGGGCAGGACCGCTTCTACCTTGAGAACGCGGAGGAAGTGACGGCGACGCCCTACGACATACCGATTGTCGGTTTTGACACCAACACGGTGAACACGCTGCGCATGTGGCAGGCATCAAGCCCCAACGGGTTCGACCTGCAGCTCTTCAACGACATGCACTACACCCGCGCGGTGGAGAAGCAGAACGACGCGGAGAACATCAGCCGTGTGCTCTACCCGAACGACAACGGCCCGCAGGGCAAGGCATTGCGCCTTAAGCAGCAGTATTTCTTTACCTCCGCGTCCTTGCAGGATTTGGTGCACCGCTTTGTGGCGAACTGCGGCACGGACTTCCGCAAATTCCCCGAGCTGCACGTCATCCAGCTGAACGACACGCACCCGGTCGTCGCCATCCCCGAACTGATGCGCATCCTCATGGACGAGTACGGCGTGGGCTGGAACGACTCCTGGGACATCGTGACCAAGACTTTCGCGTACACCAACCACACCATTCTTGCCGAGGCGCTGGAGAAGTGGGACATCGCGATTTTCCAGGGACTGCTGCCGCGCATCTACCAGATTGTGGAGGAAATCAACCGCCGCTTCCTGATTGAGTTGCGCGCGAAATTCCCGAACGACTACCAGCGGCACAACGCCATGTCAATCATCCACGACGGCAAGGTCTACATGGCGTGGCTGGCCATTCACGCGGGCTTCAGCGTGAACGGCGTGGCGAAACTGCACACCGAACTGCTCAAGACGCAGGAACTCAAGGACTGGGCGGAACTGTACCCGCGCAAGTTCAACAACAAGACGAACGGCATCACGCAGCGGCGCTGGCTTCTGAACGCGAACCCGGAGCTTTCGGACTTCATCACCAAGCGCATTGGGCACGGCTGGGAAAAGGACTTGTCCAAGCTCAAGAAGCTGGAGAAATTCGCGGACGACGACGCTTCGCTCACCGAACTGATGGACATCAAACTGCGCAACAAGCAGGCCTTGGCGGAATTCCTCAAGCACAAGCAGAACGCGCTCATCGATTCGGAAAGCATCTTTGACGTGCAGGTGAAGCGTCTGCACGAGTACAAGCGGCAGCTGCTGAACGTGCTGCACATCATGTACCTGTACAACCGCATCATCGAAGACCCGGGCTTCAACCCGCCGAGCCGCACGTTCATCTTCGGCGCAAAGGCGGCTTCCGGCTACCGGCGCGCAAAGGCAATCATCAAGCTGATTAACACGGTCGCGGAGCGCATCAACAACGACCGCCGCGTCCGCGGAAAACTGCACGTCGTCTTCATCGAAAACTACCGCGTCTCCGTGGCGGAAAAAATCTTCCCGGCGGCGGATGTCTCCGAGCAGATTTCCACGGCGGGCAAGGAGGCGTCCGGCACGTCGAACATGAAATTCATGGTGAACGGCGCGCTCACGCTGGGCACGATGGACGGCGCGAACATCGAAATCGTGCGCGACGCGGGCAAGGAAAACGCTTTTGTGTTCGGTCTGACCTCAGACGAGATTCTGAAAATGGAGACGGAACACAGCTATAATCCGCAGCAGTACCTGGAGCGCAATCCCGCGCTGAACAAGGTGGTGGAGCAGTTGGTGGACGGCACCTATGACCCGAGCCATCAGATTTTCAAGGAACTGCACGACTCCTTGGTCTATGGCGTGGAGGGACAGCGTCCCGACGTGTACTACGTGCTGGCGGACTTCGCGTCCTACGTGGAGGCGCAGGAGCGCGTCGCCGCCGCCTATGCCGACAAGAAGGCTTGGGCGCGGAAGGCACTGATTAACATCGCCAACAGCGGCAACTTCTCCAGCGACCGCACGATTGAGGACTACGTGAAAGACATCTGGCACTTGAAGCGCGTCACCGTGGACGACAAAGAGCTGAAAGTGGACGAGTAAGACAAAGAACGACCTTGGGCTACCCCAAGGTCGTTCTTTTTTGAGAAATGAATTCGGATTCCTTATTTTTCCAGGACGTATGCGGAAATCATGCGCCCGATTCTGCCAATATCGACCGTTCCCTTGAATTCGAACTTTGCCGTGAAGATGTGGGAAAAGACGATGAACAGCTCGCCGTCCGGCATAGAGCCGCCGAGTTCGGGGGTCTGGAGGGAGAAGTACTGGATTTTTGAGTAGGGCAGCGTGGAGAATGCCTTTCTGTTTGCCGTAATGCCCTGCGCGTCCACCGCGATGATGCGTTTGTTGGTAAAGACCATCTGCTCGTTTGCCGTCTGGAACGTCATTGCCACTTCCTCGCCGTCGATGAGCAAGCCCGCCACGTCATGTTTTACCGTATCGCTTTCCGTCGGCTTCAGCGTCCACACGGAATTCTGACTGAAATTCACTGCCATACTTTTTCACTCCTTCAATTGGTAAGCACGATATACAACTCCCTCTATTATCTTATTCTGCCGCGTCATTTGTCAATAGTCTTGCGCGGGCAGAAGCGATGTTT
>JAFLSP010000004.1:0-12433 GCA_022510885.1 Treponema sp.
CTACGGGCGCGACCGCCGGGATTTCCGTCGGCACGACAGGCGCAGACGGCTCGTCCGCGATAACGTTCTCGCCTTCCGCGAGTACCGCCGTGCCGGAGACCGTCTCGTCGAGGCTTCCCGTCCGCTTGGTGATTTTTACCTGCACGTTGGCATTCTTCTTGATATGCAGCTGCTCGGCAGCCTCGGGAGAGAGCAGGATTGCCACGCCCTCGCTCGGGTCAACCGCGCCCAGCACGAGCACGTCAACGGTGCTTCCCGTGGCGGGGTTGGTGACCGAAACGCTGTCGCCCGGCAGGTAGCCCACCGTGCGCGCGAACAGCCCCTTGGGCATCGTGCCCGCGTCTGCCACGAGCGCGCGGCCGTCAAGAGAAGGTCGCGCGGCGGCAAAGAGTGCCGCGGCCGCGAGTGCCGTTACTGCAAAACCGATGATTCTTTTCATACTGACCGCCTTTTTTCTCGCATTCCTGCTATCTTCCGTTCAGACTTGCGTTGATTTTCACCGCAACCAGATTCGCAAAACTTGACACGCCGTTCTCGTTGTTGTCCTGCCGGTTCACCCGGCCGATGACCTCGCTCCCGTCGGAAAGCTGCAGGCCCGTCTTGACCGCGTAGTTTTTCCAGGTCACCCGGTCGATGTTCTCCAACAGAATTGCGTCGGGGTTGCTCGACTGCGCCGATGCCTTGTAGTCCACCTCGATGCGCACGAGGTAATCCATGCCGCCCTCCGCGCTCTCCGACAGCGCGGTCTTCAGTCCGTCGTCCGCCGAACTTGCGCTCACGTGCACCGGGGAATTCGTGACGATGTGTCCCGTACCGAAGAAATAGTCGAGAATCGTCTGCTCGATGAGCCATGAGGAGGCGCACACTGCGTCCTGCGCGGCAGGATTGTTCTGCACGATTTGGATAGAAATGTTCTTCGCGTGTACCGATGTGAGCGCGAGCGCGGCAATCAGCGCCGCAATGCCTTTCTTCATGATGCCTCCCACAGACCGCCGGTCTTTTCTTTGTTAGAATATCGGCAGGGGTAAAAAACTGTTTAGTATTTTTGCATAGACTTTGTGTGCCATTCGTGCTACTATAGAGACGGTGGGTTCTCATGCAGAAAAACAACGCACGGCTGTACGTCATCGGCGCGGGATTCGCGGGACAGATGATTGCGCGCGACATCAAACGCAAAAAGATTTTCGGGACGGTCGCGGCATTCCTTGATGACGACAAGTCCCGCATAGGCACGCAGATTGACGGCATTCCCGTGCTCGGGCCGATTGACGACGCGGCAAACGTGCTGCGCTGCGCGCGCGGCGACGAGGCGATTATCGCCATGCCGAGCGCGCCCGTGGAGCGCATCCGCGCGTTGTATGAAATGCTGCGGCAGGCGGGTTTTCTGCGCATTCGTATCGTGCCGAGCGTCAGCCAGATTGTGGACGGCAACGCGCACCTCGTCCAGACGCGCGAGATTGACCCGCTCGACATCCTCGGCCGCACGCCCGTCACCGTTCCCCTGCACGAAAGCCTGCAATACCTGCGCCACAAGCGCGTGCTGATTACGGGCGCGGGCGGTTCCATCGGCTCGGAACTGGCGCGGCAGCTGCTGAGCGGCGGGGCGGAGCGGCTCTACCTGTTCGGTCACGGCGAGAATTCAATCGTGGGCATCTACCGCGAGCTGGTCGTCCTCCAGAACGAGGGCGTGGGCGAAAAAGCGACGGTCGTGCCGATTGTGGGCGACATGAAGGACGCGCGCTACGTGGATTATATAATAGAACAGACGCGCGCGGACGTGATTTTCCACTGCGCCGCCTACAAGCACGTGCCCATGCTTGAGGAGAATCCCGTCGCCGCAATCGAGAACAACGTATTCGGCACGAAGCATCTTTTGGACGCTTCGCTCAGGCACGGCGTGCGACGATTCGTGCTTATCAGCACGGACAAGGCGGTTGAGCCGGTGAGCGTGTACGGCACGAGCAAGATGCTCTGCGAAAAACTGGTGCTGCACGCGGCGCGGTCGGCGCGGGACGGGCAGTCGTTCATGTTCGTGCGTTTCGGCAACGTGCTCGGCTCGCGCGGGTCAATCCTGCCGCTGTTCATGAACCAAATCAAGAACGGCGGACCGGTCACGGTGACTGACCCGGGCATGGAGCGGTTTTTCATGACGATTCCCGAAGCCTGCTCGCTCGTGCTTGAGGCGGGCGGCGTGGGAGAGAACGGCAGGTCGTACCTTTTGGACATGGGCGAGCCGGTAAAAATCATGGATTTGGCGGAGCAGCTCATCGCGTTCAGCGGGCTTGAGCCGCACAAGGACATCGAGATAAAAATCATCGGCGCGCGCGAGGGCGAGCGGCTGGAGGAGCCGCTGTGGCTTGCCGAGGAAGAGCCGACAAAGACCGCCTACGAGAAGATTCTGCAACTCAAGAACATCGAAATGGACGGCGATGCGCTGCGCGCGCTGCTTGACGCGCTGCGCCCTGTCTGCTTTTTTACGGCGGAGGACGCGGCGGCGTTCAGAAACAAGGAGCGGCTGATTGCCACGCTGCGCGCCGCCGTCCCGACGCTGGACGACTACTATCGGAAAAGCGCGGAGACGGCGAACATCATCGACCGCGAGACTAATTTGACGAGGGTGACGCTATGAGCGAAGATGCCGCAAAGTCTCATGAAGAAAGCCCGAAAATGACCGTGCCCTTTTTCCGCGCGTCGCTCGGGGAAGCCGAGAAGAAGGCCGTCTGCGACGTGATTGACTCGCTGTGGCTCACCACGGGCAGCGTGACAAAGGGCTTTGAGGACGACTTCAAGGCTTTTGTCGGCGCACGGTATGCGTTCGCGGTCAACTCGAACACGAGCGGCATGATACTGGCGATGGAAGCCTGCGGGGTCAGGGCGGGAAAGGCCGTCATCACCACGCCCTACACCTTCGTCTCCACGGCCGCCTGCGCCGTCCACCTGGGCGCGGAGGTGCGCTTCGCCGACATCGAGGCGGACTCCTATGCCATCGACCCCGACAACATCGAGGCAATCCTCCGGGCTGACACGAAGCACGAGGTCTGCGCGATTGTTCCCGTGCACATCGCGGGGCATCTGTGCAATATGAAACGAATCCGCGCGCTCGCCCGGCAGTACAGCACGCCGGAGAACAGGATTTACGTGATTGAGGACGCGGCGCACTCGTTCCCGTCGGAGACGGCAGACGGCTATGCGGGCGTGCTCGGCGATGCGGGCGTGTTCTCGTTCTACGTGACCAAGACGATGACCACGGGCGAGGGCGGCATGGTCACGACGAATGACGACGCGCTTGCAAAACGGATTGCGACGATGCGTCTGCACGGCATGGACCGCAGCGCATGGGACCGCTACACGAGCCCGCGCGCCTCCTGGGAGTACGACATCGTGGCGTGCGGCTACAAATGCAACCTGCCCGACATCCTGAGCGCAATCGGACGCGAGCAGCTCAAGCGCGCACGGGATTTTTTTGAGCGGCGGACGGCAATCGTGCGCAACTACAACGCGGCGTTCGGAGAATTCGACTTCCTGCGCCTGCCGCCCGATGGCGAGGGAAACGCATGGCATCTCTACCTTATCCGCATCATCCCCGAAAAACTGGACTGCGACCGCGACACGTTCGCGCGCGAGCTTCAGGCAGAGGGCATCGGCATCTCCATGCATTTCATCGCACTGTTCAACTTCACCTACTGGCGCGAACGCTATCCCGACTTTTCGGCGCAGAATTTCCCGAACGCGGCGGAGCATTCAGCCAACACGATTACGCTCCCGCTGTGGCCGGACATGAGCGGCGAGATGGTCGAACACGTCATCGCCACGGTCAGAAAAATCGGGGAACGGCACCGGAGGAAAGACTGATTTATGTGCGCAAAACGCAAAACCGCACGGCAGAAACGCCTGATATTCTCAAACGACTTCTACAGCGACCTTGAGGCAGACGGAATGCTTTACGCGGTGCTGATACGCAGTCCCGTCTCCGTGGCGACGCTCGTCTCCGTCTCGCACCCGGACTTGCCGCCAGGCTACCACCTCTTCTCGGCGGCGGATGTCATGGGGAAAAAGACGATTACCACGCTCGATGAGGAGATGCCCGTTTTCTGCACGGGGGAAATCCGCTATAAAGGCGAGCCTATCGGTATGCTCGTAGGAGCAGACGAGAAGAAACTGCACGAACTGATGGGCGATGTGGAAATCCGCTATGAGGAGCGCATGAACGACCCCAAGGAGGTGCTCGCCGAGCGCGTGGTGCAGACCGAAGGGCCGTTCGACGACCTGTCTGCGCAAGCAACCATAACGGTCGAAGAAACTTGGGCGTGCGACATCCACCCGCAATCCTATACCGAACCGAACGGCGCGTTCTGCTTTTTCAAAGCGGGCGTGCTGCACGTGCTCACGCCCACGCAATGGCTCAGCCATCTGCGCACGTCGCTTTCTGCCGTGACGGGCATTGACAAAGAGAGCATCGCCATCACGCGCACGCAGATTTCTCGCATGGACACGAACACGCTCTGGATAAACTCGCAGCTTGCGGCACAGACTGCTGTCTGCGCGCTCCTCACGAAAAAACCGGTCAAGCTCGTCCTGACCCGCCATGAGCAGCAGACTTACATTGAGAACGCCGCGCCCGTGGCAATCACGCACAAGACTGCGCTCAACGCGGACGGTGAAATCATCGCAGCAGATGTCGCCATCACGGTGGACGGCGGCGCATATAATCCGTTCGCGCGCGAGTGCATAGACCGGCTGTGCATCGCCGCCTGCAACGTGTACCAGCCCAAGGCAGTGCGCATCCGTGCGCAGGCGTTCCGCTCGGCGACTCCGCCCCGCTCCATTGACCTTGCCACTATAGACGGCAACGCTTTTTTCGCAATAGAAAACCATTTGCAAAAAATCGCGGGAGTGACTGGCATTGCGCCGCTCGAACTGCGCAAAAAGAACTGCCGCACCGCGCCGCGCCGTAAGTCATCCCTGCCCTTCCAACTCAACGGCGAAAATACCACAAGCGTGCTGGATGCCGTCTGCCGCTCAAGCGACTTCAACCGCAAGTACATCGCCTATCATCTGAACGAGGCGAATCATTACGCGCACGACAACAACTCGCCGTTCTCACCGCCCCTGCGCGGCACGGGACTTGCCTGCGGCTTTGCGGGCAGCGGCTTCAACGGAACGACGCTCACCAGGAGCAGTCCGTCGCTGGAGGTGACGCTTGAGACGGACGGCAGGCTGTATATCCACGCGCTCCCCACCTCGCGCTCGGTGTGGAACATTTGGCAAACCATCGTGACGGATACGCTCGGCATTGAGCGAAGCAATATCGTGCTGAACCCGGATTTTGAAGCGGGACGCGAGCCAGATTCGCCCGATACGCTGCACAGCAACATCAGCAGTATGACGCACCTCCTGCGCGGGGCATGCGAGACAATCCGCCGAAAAAAAGGCAGCGCGACGCTACCGCTCACGGTCAAAAAGACTGTCTCCGCGACCAAAAGGAAGCTGTGGGACAAGGAACAATTCACGGGCGTACCGTTTCAGTCAAGCGCATTCGCCGCCTGCGTGGTGGAAGTAGAACTCGACCCCAGTACATACCGTGAGCATATTCGCGGCATCTGGATGGTAGTGGACGGCGGAAAAATCTTAAGCACACACGCGGCAGAATCGTCACTTAGGTCGTCCATACAGCAGATTCTGCATGAACTGGTGGAAGACGACACGGTGCGCTGTGACACCATCCACGTGCAGTTTATACAGAGCGACGATGAGCCGAAGCAAATCGGCGACATCGCCTATACCGTTCTGCCCGCCGCATTCACCGCCGCAGTCTCCCAGTCGCTCGCCGCCACGCTCGCGCGGCTTCCTTTGCAGAACGACACGCTCTACAAACTGACCCAAAAAGCGCAACGACTGTATGACGAAAAGACTTCCGCATTGCAGAAGGAGCCGACAGCAGAAACGCCGGGGCATAACCAACAGGGGGACGCATGAACATACCGATAACGCTGAACGAGGAACAGACCGTCCTGGACGTGCCCCCCGAAACATCGCTGCTCCGGGTATTGCGGCAGAAAAAGCTCTTTTCCGTGAAAGACGGCTGCGGCAAAGGACGTTGCGGATTCTGCACGGTACTGCTCGACGGCGAGCCTGTTCCCGCCTGCCTCATTCCCGTTGGTATCGTGCGCGGCGCGTCAATCGTCACGCTCGAACACTTCGCAAAGTCGCCCGAATACGCCGACATCGCAGACGGCTTCGCACAGGCAGATGTGCATCCGTGCGGCTACTGCAACGCGGCGAAATTCTTCGGGGTCCACCGTTTGCTGACCCGCGTCTACCGTCCGACGAAGGACGAACTGGACGCGCTTGCCGACGCGCAGACCTGCCCCTGCACCGACCGCGACGCATTCATCAACGGCGTACTGTACGCCACGGCAAACAAGCACCGCCGCGAAGGACGGAAGAATGGACTCTAACAAGACGATATACTACGCGAAAGACCTCGATGAAGTGTTCTATCAGCTCAAAACGATTTCAAGCCTGCACATCGTCGGCGGCTGTACGGCGACTGCCCCGCTTCCCGAAAAAACGCTCTCCGTGCGCGCCGTCCCCGAATTATGCACGTTCGATAAATTCGAGCGTCACTTTGACTTTGGTTCTGCCGTCACGCTCGCGCATATCGAGGCAGTGGGACAAAACAACCTGCCGTCCGTGCTCTATGAAGCCCTACGTGGCATGGCAAACCCGCCGGTGAAAAACCTCGCGACCATTGGCGGCAACATCTGCTGCCCCGACCACAAGCACACGCTCTACGCCCCCCTGCTCGCGCTGGACGCGCGTCTTGAACTGCGCAACGGGCAAAAGACCGACTATATCCCCATTATTCAGTTCAACGGCATACCGGAAGGTTTCCTGCTCACCAAAATCCGCGTGCCGATTGAAGAATGGGAAGTCGCCGTGTTCAGGCGACTTGGACCGGCGCACATCATCACCGATATGTCGGCAGCGTTCGTATTCCTCGCGAACACGCAGAACGGGCAGCTATCGAACTTGCGCATCGCTTTTGCGGGCAGTTTTTGGTTCCGCAGCCTCGAACTAGAGAATAAGCTGATTGGCTCGCACCTGCCTATCCCCACGACGAGTATCCGCGAGCTGATGGAAGAAGCGAAGGTGCAGTTCGACCGCGCGGCAGGCGGAACGGCCGTCATGCCAATTCTAAAAGACCAATTTTTGAATGTCGTAAAATATTCGCTTGAGCAACTGACCTAGAAACGGTGCACCCAGCGCACCGCAAAGAAATCCAAAAACCACTCACGCCCGGAAGCGACGAGCTGCGGCTCGTCGTCCTCGTCATCATGCGCCGTCGAAAAACTGCGTCGTGCGCTGATGTTTCCCACCAAATAAATGTCGTCTTTTTTCGTCAGCGAAACTTGCACCGTGGGACTGATAGTCACGCTCATAAACGCGCCGTCATACGTCTTGTCGAACTTGCCGTAGTCGCCGCCGTCAAAATGCCCCGTCAGTTCCGCCGTCACGGCGACCATCGAAAGCCGCATCGGCATCCGATAGCCGATGACGTAATACTGCTTGTATGTCCAACCGTCCGCCATGCCGCGCGTCGTGCGCCAGCTCCACAGCGTCGCGTCCGTGCCCGTCAGTGCCTCGTAGCCGACCGTGTACTCCGCAAGCGCGACGACGTGATGCCAGTCGCCCGGCCATACCGCGGCAAGGTCGAACTGCACCGTCGCGCTCGCCCAGCCGTACAGATACCATGCATTGAACGGCGTAAGCGTCCTATACTCGCGCAAAGCCTCGTTGTATTCAGCAATACCGTCAGAAAACGTGCCGAGATTCCAGCCCGACCCCGCCATGCCGCCCGCCTTGAATTCGAGCATCGCCGCCGGCGAGAATTGCACGCTCACCTGCGGCAAGACGGAAACCGGCGTCAACTCAAACGAGCCGATGAACGTCAGATGGTTGCCGCGCTGCAAGGGATTATCGCGCACCAAAAACGGCATCGCATACGCCACGTCAAAGCGCGTGCGCGCCTTCACGCTGCGGTATATGCCCTCCACCGCCGAAAAATGCGAACCGCCCGCCTCATACGCGGACTTAGGCTGATAGGCGAAATCCGACGTGAGCGAAAAAGAAAGCTCATTATCCTGCGCAACCAGCGCGCGCAACGACAGGAGCGCGCACGCGAAAAAAACTGACCGTCTCATAACCGCTTCAATCATAAAGCCATTCGCAAAAAAAAACAACCGTGCGAGACGAAGCAAACCGTCAGCAGAAACTGTTCGGGAAAATCCAGCCAAAAGCACGGTTTTCCTCTTGCGGCAACATATCTAGTGCAGTATAATGCCTTTGGAACGTAAAAGTACGCTAAATTTGGGGTGGGAGATGCGGTGTCCCTATTGCGGCAGCCTTGACGACAAAGTAATAGAATCCCGGACAATGGCAAGCGGAGAGGCAATCCGGCGCAGACGCGAGTGCGTCAGCTGCGGGTACCGCTTCACGAGCTACGAGAAAATCGACGAAAAGCCGTTCATGGTGGTCAAAAGCGACGGAAAGCGCCGCGAGCCGTTCGACCGCACCAAACTGGAGCGCGGCATTGAGCGCGCGCTTGAAAAACGTCCCGTCTCGCCGAACATGGTCGAGAATATCGTCAATGATATAGAAGACCAGGCGATTATGCGCGGCAAGGCAAACCGCGAGATTTCCACCATGGAACTGGGCGAGCTGGTACTCAAGCGGCTGCAGCAGGTGGACAAGGTAGCGTACATCCGTTTCGCGTCCGTCTACAAACATTTTGAGAATCTGGACGAATTCATCAACGAAGTAAACCGCATCGAAGGGGAAAAAAGTGAGTGAACAGACAAGCCAATCAGCGCAGTCAGTCTTTCCTGAGTGGCGCAGTTTTTTAGGAAATGACGGCGGAAGCGACGCGCAACCGTTCGTCAAGCAGGTCGTCAAACGCAACGGAAGTCTTGAGCCATACGACCGCACGAAAATCGAAAGCGCAATCGGCAAGGCAATCGAAGCCGTTGAGAAGCGCGCCAACCCCGACAAGGCGCAGTCACTCGCCGACAACGTGGAGGAACGACTGCGCGTATTGCTCGCAGGGCGGCGCGCGCACTCCATTCCCGCAATCGAAGAAATTCAGGACATCGTGGAAAACGTGCTGATTGAAGCAAAAGAAGTCGAGATTGCCAAGGCGTACATTCTATACCGCGCCCGCCATGAAGCGATGCGCGACTCAAAACGTCTCATGCTCGACATCAACAAGACGATGGACGGCTACCTCGCGCAGACCGACTGGCGCGTGAACGAGAACGCGAACGTCAACTTCTCGCTCGGCGGGCTGATTCTGCACAACTCCGGCACGGTCACGGCGAACTACTGGCTCAAGAATATCTATCCGCCCGAAATCGCCGAAGCACACCGCAACTGCGCGTTCCATATCCACGACCTGTCCATGTTCAGCGGCTACTGCGCGGGCTGGTCGCTACGACAGCTGATTCAAGAAGGACTGGGCGGCGTGAGCGGGAAAATCTCCTCGCAGCCAGCCTCGCACCTTTCCACGCTCGTCAACCAGATGGTCAACTTCCTCGGCATCATGCAGAACGAATGGGCGGGCGCGCAGGCGTTCAGTTCTTTTGACACCTACCTCGCGCCGTTCGTGCGCGCCGACGCGCTGAGCGAGAAAGACGTGCGCCAGTGTATCCAGAGTTTCGTGTTCGGCATCAACACACCGAGCCGCTGGGGGTCACAGGCGCCGTTCACGAACATCACGCTGGACTGGGTGTGCCCCGACGACCTGAAGGACAAGCCCGCCATCGTGGGCGGCGAAGAGCAGGAGTTCACCTACGGCGACTGCCAGGACGAGATGGACATCATCAACAAGGTCTTCATTCAAGTCATGCTGGAAGGCGACGCAGAAGGGCGCGGCTTCGGCTATCCTATCCCCACCTACAACATCACGCGGAATTTCAACTGGGACAGCGAAAACGCGCGGCTTCTGTTCGAGATGACCGGGCAGTACGGCACGCCCTACTTCCAGAATTTCGTCAATTCCGACCTTGACCCGGGCGACGTGCGCTCCATGTGCTGCCGCCTGCGCCTCGACAAGCGCGAGCTGCGCAAGCGTGGCGGCGGCTTGTTCGGCTCGGACGAATTCACGGGCAGCCTTGGCGTCGTGACCATCAACCTGCCGCAAATCGGCTATCTCGCCAAAGATACGGAGGAATTCTACGCGCGGCTCGACTATCTGATGGATTTGGCGAAGCAGAGCCTTTCCATAAAGCGCAAGGTGATTCAGAAACTGCTCGACGGCGGGCTGTTCCCCTACACCCGGCGCTACCTGCGCACGTTGGACAACCACTTCAATACTATCGGACTGTGCGGTATGAACGAGTGCTGCCTCAACTTCCTCGGTGCGGACATCGTTGACCCCAAGGGGCATGAGTTTGCCTGCGAGGTGCTCGACCACATGCGCGCACGGATGCAGGACTATCAGGAGGAGACCGGCGAGCTGTTCAATCTTGAGGCGACCCCGGCAGAAAGCACGTCTTACCGGCTCGCCCGCCACGACAAGCAGAACTGCCCCGGCATCATTGCAAGCGGAACGGATGAGCCGTACTACACCAACAGCACGCAACTCCCCGTGGACTACACGAGCGATATTTTCGACGCGCTCGACCGGCAGGAGGATTTGCAGACCAAATACACGGGCGGCACGGTGTTCCACACGTTCATGGGCGAGCAGATAAGCGACTGGCGCGCGTGCCGCGACCTGGTGCGCACCGTCATGCACAACTACCGCATCCCCTACCTCACCATCAGCCCGACCTACTCCATCTGCCCCGTGCACGGCTACCTGAACGGCCAGCAGTTCGAGTGCCCCAAGTGCAAGGCAGAGCGCGAGCAGCAACTAAAGGTCAAACTCAAGAAACTGGAGCAGGAGCGCGCAACGATGCTTGCGGCAGCGACCTGACGATTTCGGCAGACGCAGGCGAATGCCTGACCGCCAAACAAACAAGGTTCTGACCGTCATGTCGCGCGTCAGAACCGTATACACCAAGCCGACACGCCACCGGCATAACGGACACCAAACGGGAGGAAGACGAATGGCAGCAAGACAACGGACACTTGAGGAAATCGACGCAGAAATCGCGGAGACGAAGGCCGCGCTCAAGGACGTACACGGTACGCAGACCGAAGTATACGCGCGCATCGTGGGCTATTACCGCGCCGTGCGCAACTGGAACAAAGGCAAGCGCGACGAATTTGACCACCGCAAACTCTTTGTCTACGACGGCACGACACGCGAAACCGCGAATGATTGCGCCAACCGCACAGAACCGGCAACGGTCATCGTGCCGGCCGCCGCGCAAGAAGGCCCCAGCCACTACGAATGCTTCCTGCGCCGCACCTGTCCCAACTGCCCGCCCGTCAAAACCTACCTGGCAGGCTTGGCGATGGACGGAGCGCAGGTTGACGTGGACAGCGAAGCCGGGCTGCAAGCCGCCGCCGCAAAAGGCGTATTCGCCGCGCCGACCGTCATCTTCTACGACGCGCAGAATCGCGAAATCGGCAGGGCGCACAACGTCGCGGAACTGGACGCGCTTCTCGCACCTGCGGTGCAGGTTGCCTCATAACGCGACGCCGCATCACACGCTTTTATACTAATGACGGCTGAAACGCTGCATCCGCCGCAGACATCGTATTTCACGCAGCCCGTCGGAGCGCTCATACCGACGACGCTCGTGGACTACCCCGGCCGCGTGGCAGCATCTCTCTTCCTGACCGGATGCAACCTCCGCTGTCCTTACTGCCACAACGGCGCCTTAGTGCTCCAGGATGAACGCCTCGACCAGCTCGTCTCCCTTGAGCAGACCCTCGCCCATCTGAAAAAACGCCGTGCCGTGCTCACCGGCTTTGTCATCAGCGGCGGCGAACCGCTTCTGTACCCCCACCTCGCCGCACTGATTACCGAAGCAAAATCGCTCGGCTACCGCATAAAACTTGACACCAACGGCACGCTTCCCGAACGCCTGCGCACGCTCATGGAGAAGTCCGACACCGCGCCCGATTTCATCGCGATGGACCTCAAGACTGCCCCCGACCGCTACGCGCTCCTCACCCCGCACCGCACGGACAGCGACACGGATGACATCGCACGGCGGCTCACCGAGACCATCGGTTTGCTTGCCGCCCTCCCCGCTGACCGCCGCGAATGGCGCACCGTGCTCGTCCCCCCGCTCGTAGGCAAAACCGACATCGCCGCACTCGCCGCCCTTCTTCCCGCTGACGCAAGCTGGCAGCTCACATCGTTCAGAAACGACCGTTGCCTAGACCCGGCCTACGACATTATCGCGCCCTACACCGACGCACAAACCGCCGACCTCGTAGCCTACGCGCAAAGCCTGATTGCAGGGACACAGCTGCGATA
>JAFLSP010000004.1:12533-32311 GCA_022510885.1 Treponema sp.
AAACTGCGTGTTTTTCAGTAAAAAACTGACCGTTTCTTGTAGCAGAACACGCGCAAACATACGGCCGCGCAGGCAGGAAAGTCGCTGCCATACCCGCAAAAACAGTCTTGACACAACGACGCGGATTTGGTATGCTGTCTTCAACTTGGGGGCGTAGTCCAGTCGGTAGAACACCGGACTCATATTCCGTATGTCATAGGTTCAAGTCCTATCGCCCCTACTAAGCCAGTCGGCAGCGGCTGGCTTCTTTGTTTTGGAGGCGGTTATGACGAAAGCAGAAACGTTCGAGTCCCCGTTCAAAGGGCGGTCCTTGCTCACCTGGGCAGACTACGAGCCGGACGAGATTTTGCAGTTCCTCGCGTATGCGGAACAGGTCAAGCGGGAGGCGCGCGCGGGGGAAATCCACCAGCGGTTCCTGGGCAAGACCATCGCGCTCATCTTTGAAAAACGTTCCACGCGCACCCGCTCGTCGTTCGAGACCGCGTTCGGAGAGGAAGGCGGGCATCCCGTGTTCATGTCCACGGCAGACATACAACTGGGCGCGAAAGAGAGCGTGAAGGACACGGCGCGCGTGCTGGGCAGGATGTTCAGCGCGATTGAGTTCCGCGGCTTCAAGCAGGAGCACGCCGAGCAGCTGGCGCAGTATTCGGGCATTCCCGTCATCAACGGGCTGACCGACGACTTCCATCCCACGCAGGCGCTCGCCGACGTCATGACGCTCAAGGAGCAGTTCGGAACGCTCAAAGGCCTGCACTGGGTCTTCTGCGGGGACGGGCGCAACAACGTGGCGCGCTCGCTCATGCTTATCAGCGCGAAACTCGGCATTCACTTTTCGGTTTACAGCCCAAAGGAACTGTTCCCGCCCAAGGATATCATGGACTCCTGCGCGGACTGGGCGAAAAAAAGTGGTGCAAAAATTACGATTTCTGATGAAAAATCGGTTGTAAAAGAAGCCGATTGCCTGTATACTGATGTGTGGGTCTCGATGGGCGAGGAAAACCTCAAGGCAGAGAGAACCGCACTGCTTTCACCGTATCAGGTGAATTCTGCGCTGATGGCGGCGACAGGCAAAAAAGAAACGATTTTTATGCACTGTCTGCCTGCCGTTGTGGGCGAGGAAGTCACCGAATCCGTGTTCGAGAGTCCCGCAAGCAAGGTGTGGGACGAAGCCGAAAACCGTAAGCATACGATAAAAGCAATTATGTTGGCCTTGCTGTAGATAAGGAGTGTATATGAAGAAATTTTGCATTGTGTCCGCGCTGTTGCTTGCCGTCTCGTTGTGCATGGTCTCTGCCGTGGAAAGCGACTACAAATATGAGTTTCAGGAATCAAAACTCGTCTATCACAACGTGACCGTGTACAAGGTGCTTGACCATCGGCAGGCATACGTGGTGATGTATGCAAAGGGACACGGCGATGTCGGGAACGTTACGATTCCCAAGAAATGGTATAAGGCCAGTCCGTCAAAGCTGTACTTCCGGCAGCTGCCCAAGGGGATGACACCGTACATGACGATAGTCAATCGTGACGGCGCGTTCGACCACGTAATCCTGACCATGCCGACTTCTCGCGCGAACACCGCATGGGGCGTTGCGGACAGCAACGTTGTCATCGATGACGCGGACAAAGACACGCTTGAAATCGTCTACTAACCGTTCGTAGGAATCGGCACATACAAGGGCTGTCATTATGACGGCTCTTTTTTATGCCATTGGAGCATCTATGCAGAGTATCACAGACGAGCAGGTGGACGCATTCAGCGCGTTCCTTGCCGCGCATGATTTTTTCTATATCATCGGACACAAAGAACCCGACGGCGATTGTGTGTACAGTTGCTTGAGTATGGCGGCACTGCTTGACGCAAAAAAATGCTCATACCAACTGCTGAATGCCGGGCCGTTCAAACGCGCGGAAATCAAGGACAAGGCAAACCTGTTTGCCAACGCGCTCGCGTTCCTGTCCGAGCCAGAGCGCAAAAAGACGGGTCTCATCATACTGGACTGTTCGGAGACCGCCCGATTGGGCGACATTGACGGTGACTTGAGCGGACTTGATGTATTCATCATCGACCACCACAAAACCGCGAATGTAAGCAAAGACTGCATCATTGACGCAAGCGCTCCGGCAACCGCCGCGCTCGTGCAACAACTGTACGAACGCATGGTCGGGCAGCCTCCCAAAGACGTTGCCGAAATGCTCTTTTTCGGCCTGGCGACGGATACGGGCTATTTCCGCTTCTTAAAAGAAGATGCGGCGGAAGTGTTCATGGCGGCGGCGCGGCTTGTAGCAGCGGGCGCAAACCCACGACAAGTGTACGACCGCGTAAGCGGCGGCAAGGCATATACCACCCGCAAGCTGCTGGGCATCATGCTCAGCCGCGCTGAACGCTATCACAACAACAAACTGGTCATCACCTATGAGACGATGGAGGACACCCACAAATACGGGCAGGAAGGCAGAGACAGCGACGCGCTCTATTCACTCCTGCTTGCCTGTGACGGTGTAGAAGCCGTCGTGTTCGTGCGACAGGAAACTGACCACAACTGTACCGCAGGATTCCGTTCCCGCGATGCCATTGACGTGAGCGCGATTGCCGCAAGATTCGGTGGCGGCGGACACAAGAATGCCGCAGGCATGAGCATTGAAGGTTCGTTGGAGACAATCATCCATGAGATAAAAAAGGAATTCGCAAAGGTTCTGTAAATCCTCGCCTGCACCTGTTTTGTCCGCAGCATCATGCTGCGAATTTTTTTATGTTTATACAAAGAATCTCGCACTATGAGCTGTTATGTTTTTGTGAGATTTTGTTGGATATTCGTAAGATTCCGTATGATTTCGTCAGTTTTTAGTATGGTATAGTCAGATTTTGTTTGTTTTTATCATCATTTCGTCTGTTTTTATTCGATTTCAGTATGATTTTGTAAGGTTCGGCAAACTTTCATCATGTTCTTGTCTGAAACAGTATGGTTTTGCCGGATTTTAGCAAGATTTCGTCAGATTTTGTCACATCATGCTTGATTCTGTTTGATTTTGCTCACATCTACCTCATTTTTCCCTTATCGCGCATTGGCACGGTTCTTGCATTGGAAAAAGACGGAGGTTTACATGACACCTATCGACATCGAGCGGCTTCCCGAACTGGTCGCGAACGGAAGTATGAGTAAAAAAGAAGGCGCGTACCGTATCTGGGAAGAACTGTACTGCAATCCGCATAGGTTCGGGCTTACACGACTAAACGAGGACGAAAAGAGCGATTTCTTGCTGTCATTATTAAAGAATTTTGAGCAAGCACTCATCGAATTTATGCCAGGACGGGCGCAATTCCGCACGTATTTGTGCGGACTGCTCAAGATTTCCTACCCCAACTGGCGCAGAAAACAACTCACGCGCGCAACGGCCGAAACGCTGACCGACACGATGCTGAAAGCACAGTACGACACAGAAGCAAACAAGTACGAAACGCCGCAGGAACATACAGCCGACAAACAGGATATCAACATGCGCCCGTTCGCTACCCCGAAAAAGCGCAGCATAGCGGAGACAACCGCGCTCGTGCTGACGCTCAAAAACTGCCATAACGTGGACGAGACCATCCTCAAAAACGTCAGTCGTTTTCTCCATATTGACGCAGACGAATTGGAATCGCTCGTACACACGCTCCGAAAGCAGAGCGAACACAAGATAGAAAAACGCGCGCGCGTTATCCGGCGCAGGGACAACGCATTCTACTACCACCGCAAGTATATGAGCGAACTGACCCGCCTACAGGAAGGCACGGCGAGTTTTGAGAAAGTGCAGGAAAAATACCTAAAGCAGACCGAAAGCTGGATTCGGCAGAACAAACTGCTCGCCCACCGTTTCGTGCTCTCGCCGACGAACGCAAGCATCGCAAAAGAAATCGACATGGAGCCGCGCAAGGTCAGTTTCTACATCCGCAGTGCCGTGAGAAATCGCAATCCTTTCATCACAAAGGACAAGGACGACACGCAGAGCGAGCCGACGGATGAAGAATCGTGATGACAGAATACGTCGATTCTGCTATCATCTTCCTATGAAACTGTATTTGGCAACCGGCAACCGGCACAAGCAGAAGGAGATGCAGGAAATCCTGCCGAACTACCATATCGTCATTCCTGCGGACGAGGGCATTGACGACTTTGACCCCGACGAGACGGGCGATTCGTTCGTGGAGAACAGCCTGATAAAAGCGCGCGCGCTGTGGGACATCGTGCACGCCCCCGTCATTGCCGATGACTCCGGACTATGCGTAGACTGCCTGAACGGCGCGCCCGGCATCTACACGTCGCGCTACGCAGGAGCAAAACATCCCAAGGGCTACCATGACGGCAGAAAGATTCCGCAGGACGAGCAGAACCGCCTGCTCATTGAGCAGGTGAACGCCACGGGCAGCAGTGACCGCCGCTGTCACTACACGTGCGCGATGGTTCTTGTCACCGACGCGCTCAAATTCTACACCTGCGAAGAATATTTGCACGGAGAAATTATCGCGCGCGCAGAGGACGCGGCGGGAACAGGGGGATTCGGCTATGACCCCATTGTATTTCTGCCCGCATACGGCAAGACTGCCGCCCAAATCAGCGCGGAGGAAAAGAACCTCATCTCCCATCGCGGCAAGGCGGCACGGGGCATTGCCGCCATCCTCTCGGAGCTTGCGCAATCCGGGGAACTGTAAACGTTTTTTTGCGAAAAAAAATCTCAAGTTCCCCTCAAGTTCTGCCGATACTATAACTGATAAGCCATGATTAGCGAAACTTCGTTGAAGTGTGCTTGTCAGGTTTGTCACCGTAAAAGGAAATGGATGTAGCCTTGCAATGCAGAAATTTCCTTTTACACCCCTCCGACAAAAGGATTTGTCGGTTCATACATAGTACCACGGAGGAACACTATGGTCATTAATCACAACATGTCCGCGCTGTATGCAAGTCGTCAGCTCGGCGTAACCAACCTGGGTCTCACCAAAGACATGGAAAAGCTCTCATCGGGAATGTCAATCAACCGCGCAGGTGACGATGCGTCCGGACTTGCCGTTTCTGAGAAGATGCGCTCGCAAATCCGCGGCTTGAACAAGGCTTCGGAGAACGCGCAGAACGGCATCAGTTTCATTCAGGTGACGGAAGGTTACTTGCAGGAGACGACCGACATCATCCAGCGTATCCGTGAGCTTGCGGTGCAGGCATCAAACGGCATCTACACTGATGAAGACCGCATGCAGATTCAGGTGGAAGTGAGCCAGCTCGTGGCGGAAGTTGACCGCATCGCTTCACAGGCGCAGTTTAACGGCATGAATATGCTCACGGGACGTTTCGCGGCACAGAGCGGCGACAACACGGCAACCGCGTCAATGTGGTTCCACATCGGCGCGAACATGGACCAGCGCATACAGGTGTTCATTGGCACGATGACCGCACAGGCACTGGGAGTCCGCTCATTGCAGGATGAATCCGTGCTGAGCGTCGCTGATCCGGAACTGGCAAACAAGGCAATCGGCACGATTGACGACGCGCTCACCAAAATCAACAAGCAGCGCGCAGACCTCGGCGGCTACCAGAACAGGATGGAGTACGCCGTGAAAGGTCTCGACATCGCTGCGGAAAACACGCAGGCTTCCGAGTCACGCATTCGCGACACCGACATGGCTGCGGAGATGGTCGAGTTCACCAAGAACCAGGTGCTCACGCAGGCTGGTACGGCGATGCTCGCGCAGGCGAATGTGCAGTCGCAAAATGTCTTGTCACTGCTGCGATAGTATGCTAGAATAAGAAAGTGGAATCGCAGGTATCCTGCGATTCCACTTTTAGGCGTGTGTTTGGCCGCGCCGTTTGTTCTTTGAAAACTGCCTTTCATGGTTTCGTGACGATGGAGACGGTTGTTCAGTCTGCCACAGGGCAAAATGAGCAACGGTTTCTGTCGCAAGGGGCTGAGACTGCCGACGGGGGCGCAACAACCGTCGGCAGCCCGCACGAGACAGGGGTACGGCATGAAGCTGTATGCTTATAATCATGGAGGGCACATTATGATTATTAATCACAACATGAGTTCTTTGTATGCGAACCGCACGCTGGGCATCTCAAATGACCAGCTGATGGGGAACATCGAAAAACTCAGTTCAGGTCAGCGCATCAACAAAGCAGCAGACGATGCGTCGGGACTGGCAGTATCTGAAAAGATGCGCAGCCAGATTCGCGGATTGAATCAGGCGAACAGGAACATCCAGAACGGTGTTTCGTTCATCCAGTCAACTGAGGGATATTTGCAGGAAACTACTGATATTCTTCAGCGCATCCGCGAACTTGCTGTTCAGTCAGCGAACGGCATCTATTCTGACGAAGACCGTATGCAGATTCAGGTGGAAGTGAGCCAGCTCGTGGCGGAAATCGACCGCGTGGCTTCACAGGCTCAGTTCAACGGCATGAATATGCTCACGGGCAGTTTCGCGCAGGATTCTAGCACGGGACGCATTATGCAGTTCCAAATTGGTGCGAACGTTGACCAAAACACTCGTGTATTCATTGGCACTATGACTGCTCAGGCACTGGGACTCAAGGGAGCACAGGGCAATGATGAGCAACTTGGTATTGCTACGCCGGACAGCGCGAACGCGGCCATCGCAACCCTTGACAACGCTCTTTTGACAGTATCAAAGCAGCGTGCGGACTTGGGCGCGTATCAGAACCGCTTCGAGACTGCCTCACAGGGCATCGGTATCGCCGCTGAGAACCTTCAGGCTGCCGAGTCACGCATTCGTGATGTTGACATGGCATCCGAAATGGTGGAGTACACGAAGAACCAGATTCTTACACAGTCTGGTACTGCAATGCTGGCACAGGCAAACAGCCAGTCTCAGAATGTTCTCGCATTGATGAGATAAATCGAGCCGTTGTTCCTGCCAAGAGATTACTGGATGTCGTCTTTTCGACAGGAATAAACATGAAAGGGGAATGGGTGCGCCCCCACTCCCCTTTTTATCAGGAGGAACGCCCATGAATATCAGTTCAATCGGGCAGAACATGGCAATGGATGGCCGTTACTCCGCCGCGACTGCTTACAGGGCACACACGCCGGTTCAGCCGGCGCAGATACCCATGGCGGACGCGGCGCAGGTGGTTCAAAACATTACCGATAATATTGCGCAAGTGCAGGAAGATGCCCGCCAGTTGCAGAAACTTTCGGACGCTGTGCTGGGTCGCAAAGTTCAGTTCAATGTCAACCAAGAGCTGAATCAGGTGATAGTACGTATAGTAGATCCTTCTACCGACCAGGTTATCAAGGAGATTCCGTCAGCTGACATACAGAAACTGAAGGTCAGGATTAGAAAAGCAATTGGAATGCTGTTCGACGAGATGATTTAATCGTCTGCATTCTGACCTGTTTTTGAGCGTCAGGGAAATACTATGGCAGAAATCAGCATACCCGGCGTCAGCAACAAATATAAGACGAACGACTATATCGACGCGCTGATGAAAAAAGAGCGAATTCCTCTGGAACGAGAGCAGGAGACGCTCGACAGATATAAAGAGCAGCAGAGTGCTTGGCGGGGAGTTAATCAGAAGATGTCTGAACTTCGGGAAAGCACGAAGGCTCTTTATTCGTTCGATAATCCGTTCAACAATAAACTCGCTACATCATCGAACGAACAGGCGTTCACGGCAGACGCGGGGCGCGATGCGACGTTCGGACAGATAAAAATCGATGTTATCAAACCAGCGACGGGAGACAAATTCCTTTCCGCAGAACTTGAGAAAAACGCGACTGTTCCGCAGGGAACGTACACGTTTCAGGTGGCAGACAAGACGGTTTCATTCAACTGGAAAGGCGGAAAATTGCAGGATTTTATCACCTCGCTCAACCGCCGCGGGAACAACGTTATCAAAGCATCCACCGTGGGCGTAAGCGGGAACAAACAAGCGCTGCTCATCGAATCACTCAAGACGGGCGAGGAAAGCACTCTTGTCTTTAAAGACGCAGCGCTTGACTACGCACTTGCAAATGGAATCATCGAAAAATCGCGAGGCGACGTGACGGAATTCGGCACGGAAAAGAGCGCGTTTGCCAATCCTCCGCAGGAAGAGGTTTTGCCCGCCGGTGAACAGACGGGGATGCCTGACATGACGGCCGAGGCGATTACCATAGATGAAGGGTCGATTACCGTGCCGCCACGCGCAGGATTTTTGCTTTCCATACCCGAAGACACCGTCACGCGAGACAATATGCGTCTTGAATTCAGTTTTTCTTTGGAAAGCGTGGAAGACATCACGGAGGCGGTCAATGAACGCCTCGCCATGCGTCCGGAACTGCCCGATGCGGGAAACGCGACGTATGAGGAAATCGTCATTCAGAACAATCCGAGTGAAACAAAACTGCCGCCCGTGCCGACCGAACCGCTCGTGCCGATTACGGACGCAGCAGATTTTTATGTGCTCACGGATGACGGCACCGAGCATACAATTGATACGGACGCATTTGCAGTAGACGAGGAAACAAACGAGCGCAATATATCGCTCATGCTTGAGGACTATCCTGGCATTACGGGTATCGTGGTACGAAACCGCAACACGGGTACGGCAATCACGCTGTCACCATTTTCCGTTTTTGAAGAAAAAAAGAATGGCGGGTATCAGCCCGTGCACGCAGTCAGCACGGCGGGTGACGCAAAAATCAAGTATGAAGGCATCACGATTACCCGACCAACCAACACAATTGATGATGTTGTGCCGCACGTGACGCTGAACATCCATAATC
Source organism: Treponema sp. (assembly GCA_022510885.1). Lineage (GTDB taxonomy): Bacteria > Spirochaetota > Spirochaetia > Treponematales > Treponemataceae > Treponema_D. The sequence goes on from JAFLSP010000004.1 coordinate 21,294, forward strand.
CCACGGAAAAAACAGAGACCGTGACGATTGCGGCAGACAAGGATGCGGCAAAAAATGCACTCATAAACTTTGTGGGTACGTACAATCAAGTCATTGCGGAGATGAACATTCTCAGCACGAACAAGCCCGAAGTTATCAGCGAACTGGACTATCTTTCAAGCGAGGAAAGCGAAGCGGCGAACGAGCGGTTGGGGATGTTCCAAGGTGACTACTCGCTCACACAGAACAAGGCCCAGATGCAGGCAATCATCGCGGCGAACTACGCATGGGCAGAAAACGCCCCGATTACGATGCTCTCACAAATCGGTATCTCCACACGTGCGGCAGGAAACGGCACGGGGTATACGGCAAGCCAGTTGCGCGGCTATCTTGAAATCGACGAAAAAAAACTAGATTCAGCCCTTGAGAGCAATCTTGAGGACATTAAAAACATCTTCGGCTATGACCGCGACGGCGACTTGATTATGGACTCCGGCATCGGTGTCGCGCTGGACAAACAACTTGGTTCATGGGTATCCACGGGGGGCATCATCGCAAACAAGAATCGCGGTATCGCACAAAAAATAACCGCGTCAGAAGCAAATATCCGCCGGTTAGAGACGCAGCTTGACCGTAAGGAAGCCGAACTCAAGGCAAAATATGGACAGATGGAAGGTACGCTGAACAATTTGCAGGGACAGGCGAACACAATCAGCAACTGGGTCAACAGCGGACGGCAGCAATAGCACGCAAAGGAGACCGTAATGAACGTAACCGTGAACGGAAACGCCATAGATATTACCCTTGAGAACGAAAAAAACGTGGGCGATGTCCTGCGTGGTCTGGAAGAGGCGTTTGCGCAAAATAACGCCACGACAGTCGGCATTACGCTCAACGGAGAAAAAATTGCCGCAAAAGATTTTGATGCCGCTGTACAAACGCCCCTTGCTGACAACACGACAATTGACGTGACGGTCGTATCCGAAACCGACGTGCGGGCAATGCTTGCCGCGCAAGCGGTAACAAGCCGCGAGATTGCCGCAAAACTAGAGCTGATTCCCGTACAACTGCAAAGCGGCAAGGATAAAGACGCACACGCCATAATCACACAACTAGCGGATTTGGTGGATGACGTGTGCCACACAACCTCACTTGCCGCGCTATTCCCTCCACTCCTCGAAAAACTGACTATAAACGGTACCGCTATCCCTGCATTTTTTGCAGAATTTTCCGATATTTTAAATACCTTCAGGCAGGCACTGGAGGACAAGGACAACGTACTGATTGGCGATTTGGCAGAGTATGAAATCAGCCCGCGGCTGACGGCTCTGGCAGACGCGATTGCATCGCAAGGATAGCACAATGGATGGCAGCGGTTCGCCGTTACTGGCGCGGGCACAACTGAACATTTTTCTCGTCATCGCTCTGATTGTCGCCGTGTTCGCCACACTGACAATCATCTATTTGGTTTATAAGGCGATTCACAACTATCTCAACTCGCCGCAGTATCTGGAAAAACAACGCCGCCGCCCTACAACCGCAAAAGATATCAGTGCCATTGCCAAACAGTGCGCGCTCACCAAAGTGGAACACGTCATGCTGACCAAGCTCTGCAAAGCAAATCCATCGGTCAACGTCAAATATATGTTGCTCGACCTGACCATGCTCGAACAGTATATGCGGGACGAATTCCTCGAATTAAAAGAAAAGGGCGATGAGAACGGCAAAACCGCACTCTTTTCCATGCGCGAAAAAATCCGCCACGCCTACGCGCCACCCGAGACCGTAACTTCCTCACGAAAAATCAGCGTGGGAGCGACGCTCACCTACACCGCCGCGCAAGGCGTACATTATAAACTGACCGTCGCCGAAAAACAGATGGACTCCATCACGTTGGACATCCCGCGCGCAATGAGCGAGCGCGGAGAAAAGCCGCCCACGCTGTCAAAAATCACCTTCGTTTTTGAGCAAGCAAACAGCACGTTTTACCTCATGGATACGCGCGTCGTGCGCTACCAGTTGGGCAAACAGCGACAGGAGCAGATGATTGTCATGCATTCTGACCAGATTTCGCCGTTGCAAAAACGTCAGAATGACCGCATTGAAATGCAACAGGAATGCAAGTTTGCATCAGTCGCACTCATCAAAAACGATGACAACACGAGCACTTACAAACCATCTAATTCCATGCATAACGGGACGTTACTCGATGTGTCCACGGGCGGCTGCCGACTGTTAGTCAATATTCCGATTAAAGCAGACCAACTCATTTATGTACAGGGACACTTCAACAACCGTGACGACGATTCTGCCATCGGGACGATTCTGCGCACCACGCGCAGGCAAGACGACGGGAAATTCCTGCTGCACATCAAATTCGTGGATATCAGTCAAGCGACGATGAACCGAATTCTGGCGACCACGTGCGGTTACGACTGACGGTATCTTGACCTGCCGACCATAATTAGGTTATACTAGTGTGATATGAGGGTACTTGAATTACAGTCAGTGAAGCGAGAGGATTTCGGTTTATATTACAGGCAAAACTATACCGCAATCGCTGTCCTGGAACTCGTCAAGACGACGGTACAAGCACCCGTTTCGTTCATCATTGAGACCAGTCCGCTTGGTATCAAGGAAGTGACGGTCAAAGTCTCAAAAGAAACTTATATCGAGTATCCCATGATTCCCGTCCGAAAAAGCCTAAAAGCATTCATTCTGGAAATGGACAGTCAGGGCAAGTTACCGTGACGCTCCTGTCCCGAAACGAAGCCGAGACGATTACGCTCGGACAAAAAATTGGCGCGAAACTACAAAGAGGCGATATTATCGCCTTGCAAGGAACGCTTGGTGCGGGAAAAACAACGATTACCAAGGGTATCGCTCAGGCATTGGGTATACAGGATACAATTACTAGCCCCACGTTCTGTCTCATCAGCGAATATGAGGGTACAATGCCGCTCTATCACATGGATGTGTACCGTCTGGAAGACAGTGACGATTTCATCAATTTGGGTGCAGATGATATGCTGTACGGTCAAGGCGTAACGCTCATTGAATGGAGCGAAAAAATCATGCAAGAACTCCCCCAAAAGACGATTGTCCTGCAACTCATTCCAAACGATGATGGTTCACGTACAATCACGCTTGAAAACTGGCAATACGGAGCGTTGTGATGAACGCACTGGCAATAGATTCCGCCTCGCGAACGATGGCGATTGCGGCAAAAAAAGGTGATGCCGCAGTAACCGTCATACTTGACGCAGCAATGAAGCAATCTGAAAAGCTTCTGCCTATCATTGATTGGGTACTTTCACAGCTCGATTTGACTGTGGCGAATTTGGACTACGCCGCACTCTGCAAAGGTCCAGGAACGTTTACTGGCTTGCGGCTCGCATTTTCCGCGCTCAAAGCGTTGCAACTAAGCCACAACATTCCGCTGTATGCCGTTCCCTCGCTTGACGTATACGCCTACCCTTTTTCCGACATTGACGGCGCAGTCGTCTCCGTCATTGACGCAAAAAAAGACCAATTTTTTGCGTCAATCTACCGCAACGGCATCTGCTGTATGCCGCCCGCTGATACAAAAATTGAAGCAGTCGCCGAACAACTTAACACAGAAGAACGTATACTCGTAGTAGGCGCAAATGCCGATACGTTTGCCGAAATCCTGCGTTCGTTTGCGCCTACGCTCGATGTACGTTGTCCCAAGGCGCACCCCGCCCCCACCAACGCACTCTTTGCGCTTGCTGAAGCCATGATTGAAAAAAAAGAACCGCCGCTTGCTGATTACGACGGTCCTGCATATCTACGAAAAAGCGAAGCAGAAATCGCATTGAAACAGGACTAACCATTACCGCGCCAGCTCGAAACGTTCGTTTTCGGTATCGTCCAATTGTGGTAATTCAGCGATTGAATTTAGGTGGAAGAATTTTAAGAATTCTTTTGTCGTACCGAACAACGTCGGGCGACCTGGTGCATCCTTTTTGCCTATTTCTTTAACCAATTGCCGTTTAGTAAGCAGACGAATCATGTCATCGGGAGAGACGCCGCGCAAGGCTTCAATCTCTGCCCGCGTAATCGGCTGTTTGTAGGCGATAATCGAAAGCACTTCCATCGCCGAACGAGAAAGACGACCTTCGTTTTTGTTACCATATCGCTCTTTGAGCGCATCCCAAAATTCCTTTTTAGGCACAAGCGTCCATCCGCCAGTAATCATGGCTAGCTCTATACCGCTATTTTCACCAGCATATTTTTCTTTGAGCGCGTCCACACATTTTTCCACGACATCTTTTGCCAGCTGGGAGACATTCGCAATCGCATCAACGCTCATCGGTTCGCTTTCCAAAAACAACACCGTCTCAACCAGTGCCGTTTCTTTCTCAAGATTCAATTGCATACGATTCCCTACGCCGCTTGATATTTGCAAATCTTTATGTCGCCGAACATACGGTTTTGCAGGATAGTTGCCAGTTTGAATTTAACGGCTTCAAGCAATGCCATGAACGCACAAATAACGTCCAACGCATTTCCTTTGCGAATAATCAAATCGGTAAACATACACTCGCCATTTTTATCTAGATACTCGTTCATCAATGTGATTTTTTCGTTCACACTCACTTCTTCATACATATCAAGGATTTTTGCATCGGAGTACGCACTTACCATCGCCTTAAAAATCTTCTGCATCTGTTGCAACAAGTCCCAGGTATCGATACGCTCCCACAAGTCATCCTCGTCAAACGGAAGTACACGCTGAATTTTCTTACGCTCAAAGCTCCACTCGTTCTCATCCTCTTTTTCTTCCATCAGCGCGGAAAGCTTCTTAAACTTCTGGTATTCAATCAGTTTTTCGACCAGTTCCTCGCGCGGGTCGTCAAAATCAAGGTTCTCGGCGACCTCCACAGGGAGCATCATGTTGCTTTTAATCCGCAAAAGCTGCGCGGCCATTTTATAGAATTCAGACAAATCACCTAAATCAACGGTAGCGGCAAAGTCGAGATATTCCAAGAACTGCTCGGTAATCTCCGCAATCGGAATGTCATAAATGTTAATTTTGTTATCGCGAATCAATGCCAAAAGCAAGTCAAGCGGTCCTTCAAACTCGCCCGCTGTATAGCGATGGCGAACATCTGCCTTTTCTGCCGTCCCCGACTGCACCATCAGATACTGCTCTTCCACCGCTATCCTCCTCTGTCACACCAATTGCCTGAATGCGTTTGCGTCCAAATATGTAGTAACGCCGTCGCTACCACACGCATCCAACATCCGTGCGTAAGGCGCACTCTCTATACTATCGGCAGAAGTCTGCAAAATCTCCAATAATGGAACCAAAACAAACGCGCGCTCGGCAATACGCGGATGCGGAATCTCCAAATCTGCCGCCTTCATATGTCGTGTTCCGAACAACTCAATGTCGATATCTATAGAACGCGGACCGTTCCGATATTCAACCGACCGGTCTCGCCCGAGCGAAGATTCAATATACTGGGTAGCCGCTAGCAAGTCGTATGGAGAAACGGAATCATCCACAAAGCCTGCTACGACCATATTATAAAAATCGTCCTGTGCTTCCATGTACATCGCCCGCGTTTTATACACTGACGAGCATATGATACCATGCAACACCTCGCCAAGAGCACGCACCGCCTTCGCAAGCAGCGCGACACTCGTCATACCCTGCCACGGTCTGTTCGAGCCTAAGCCGAGCACAACAAATGTCACCGACTGCCTCTAAAACAACGCATCTTTCGCACTTATATCCGTTGCCCCAGGCATATTCGCTGTTTTCGCAGCAACAGCCGAAGCAACATTCGCCGTAGTATCTGCGGTCGATTTTACGTTCTTATCTGCTTTTGCGGCAGTTTTAGTCGATTTTTCCTGCTCAGGATACACTGGCGCGCCCTCTTTATTTTTCAACACCTGTCCGGGGAACAATTCGTTACGCAGTTGCACTTCTAGCGCGTGCCGATAATCGGCATTCTGCGCAAGGAAATTGATAGCATTCTCCTTACCTTGCCCCACTTTTTCCTCGCCACGGGTATACCAGGCACCACGCTTGTCGATGATACCGTGTTTAACCGCACTATCCAATAGTGAAGCCGTCGCACTCACGCCCTTGCCAAAATAAATATCCAACTCAACCTTGCGGAACGGTGGCGCGACCTTGTTTTTGACAACCTTGACGCGCACCCGGTTGCCCACGGCATCTTCTTCGCCCTTTCCATCTATCGATTCGATACGACGAATTTCCAGGCGCACGGACGAATAGAACTTGAGCGCGTTACCGCCCGTCGTCGTCTCCGGGTTGCCGAACATCACGCCGATTTTCATACGGATTTGATTGATAAACACGATGATGCATTTCGACTTACCGACGATTGCCGTCAGTTTGCGCAGTGCCTGGCTCATCAGGCGCGCCTGCAAGCCCATCTGCGCCTCGCCCATGTCGCCTTCAATCTCTTTCTGCGGTGTAAGTGCGGCAACCGAATCAACCACGATGATGTCAACCGCGCCAGAGCGCACAAGACTTTCGGTAATCTCAAGTGCCTGCTCACCCGTATCCGGCTGACTCACCCACAGTTCGTCGATGTTCACGCCCAGGTTCTTTGCATACACAGGGTCGAGCGCGTGCTCCGCATCTACGAATGCCGCTATGCCTCCCAATTTTTGCGCTTCAGCAACTGCGTGCAAGGCAAGCGTCGTTTTGCCCGAACTCTCCGGACCATACATTTCGATAATACGCCCGCGCGGATACCCTCCCACGCCCAATGCCTCGTCCAGCAGGATAGACCCAGACGGCACGACATCAACTGAAGTCACGTCCGCCTGCGTACCGAGCTTCATCAGCGAACCAGCCCCGAACTGCTTTTCAATCTGCAAGCGAGCTGCTTCGAGGGCCTTCAGTTTTTCCGACATATCCGCCGGTGCTTTTGTCTCTGTCATTTTGACCACCTTTTCCTCCCGACTCTATATAGCAGTCAATATTGCATTTTTACGCATTTTTCTCAAAAAATGCGGCATTTTACCAAGATTCTGTCATTCGCCCGGTTTTGCGAGCGGCTGATACACCGACCGTCCCAAAAGCGAAATCTGCCCGCCATTGTCAACGCCGACTTTCGCAAGCATCCGAACGCTGCGACTGCTGTCAATCTCCGGCTCGGGTGCGGCAGGAAAAACCACGGGCACTTTGCCTTCCACGTCATACGCCCCCTCTCCTGGCTTATAACCGACGAGCAAATCACAGCGGTACGAAGTACCATCCAAAAACGCGTTGCTCACGCTGCCGTCCCATGCCACCCAACAGCCAACGTACAGCATCGGGTCGGACGCAACCTGCCGATAACTAAAACTGTCCGTCAACGTATCGAATGTCGGCTCGGTCAAGTATGACAGCAAATCGTTCGCGGCACGCCGCAGGTTTGCAGACGCATTTGAATTGAGAATTCGGTTGATTTCCACGAGCGCGGCATTGTCCCGGTAATCCAGGATATAGCGAAGCGCGTCCTCGTGCGCTTTCTGCACTTCCGCATCCGTCAGAACGTAGCGGTAGTCATGTCCCGTCCCGTCTTTCTCACGCAAATTTTTCAAATCGTCATAAGAAAGCGCGAATTGACTCAAGTCATACCGGCTGCCCGACGGCACGAATCGACGAGGAACGACGGCACGTACCACGCACAAGCCGATAACGATACCTGCCGCAAGCGAAAACACAATGCGCACGACCGTGTAAGGATTTATCCCGATTGGCGGATAAAACCGCCGGATTTTCCCGCTGGACACCCATTCACAAATCGTCTCATAATCACCGTGGTCACGGATAAAATCCATTGCGTTTTTTGCCGTCTTGTTTCCCGGCTCATTGCCAATAATGTCAAGATAGTAATGAAGCGCGCGCTCCGTATCGCCACGGCGCAGATACAGCACCGCCTGCCCGAGCAGCAAGTCCGTGTCCGTCATGCGTATCTTGCGCGCCTGATTGAAATATCGGTTCGCGTCTCCAAAAAGATCCATGTACAGACACGCAATGCCCGCGGTCAAATAATAAGAGAAATTGTCGCGATACGTATCCGACGCGCCCTCAAGGACATTCATCGCCCGCGAAAACGCCCGCCGCCTAATGAGCGCTTTCGCGGTCTCCAACGCAGACTTTTTCATTGCCAGTTCAACTGCCTTATGCGCGCAAGGATTGCGTCAAGTTCAGCGTCCAGCCGACGGACTTCCGCACGGTCAACTTGCTTCGGGTCATCATTGAGCGCATTGATGCGGTCAATCAAGTTTTGAATATACACGAAATCGAGTTTATCGTCGCTCACCTCGGAAACAGCCGCATCAACATCACGACGTTCGTCAGAAACGGCTGCAACAATTTGCGCGTTATCCTCCAACGCATCTACAAACTGCAAACCTTTCGGAGCAACCCCGCCTGTACCCACCGCTATATAGAACGTAAGATGCGTCGTCTCTCCCGGGTTAACACTGAAATATGGCCAGTTGATGCCTGCCGCCGAATTACTGTACGTCATAATATTGGTAAAACTTTTCTCACCCCGTACCACGGGGAAGAACGCCCCGCTGCTCAGCGAGTCTCGATGGGCAAACGTAATCATCTGCGGCGACTGCATCGTCTTTCCCTCCACAAGAACTTGCGCCGTCGTATTTCCGTTGCCAGAATAGAAAAAACGCTCCCCGCTGAGTGCCGAAAACTGCTTCTCGCCGTAAATGCGCTCATGCGAAGCGGTCTCAAAGTGATACGCCTGATTCTCCCCAAGCACGGTATCCAACACCGCGCGGACAGCAAGCGTCTGCCGATTTTTGGCAAGGTTGGTCACGTACAAAGTCAAGCGTACAACGTCAGCCTCGCCACCCCGCTCCGATGACAACAACGAGAAATCAAGCACGGATTGAAACTGTTTTTCCAGCGTATAGGCAATCTGTCCGCCAGCGTCTGTCTGCCGTACCTGTGTCTCAATGCTCGCAGCCTTATTCAGCCGATATTCCCGCTTGCCGACAAGAACAGAAAAAAACGTTGTCGAAGAATCGTCCACCGTGGAAAAAATTGCCGTCCCCTTGCCTTGAGCGTCAACCGCATATATATTGAAAGTTCCCGTATTTCCGCGCAGTACGACGCGCAACCGTCCACTTTCAAGTGTCACATTATGCTCCGGCAGATATACAATACCAAGATACTCATCCGTAAGCTTGCCGTTACGTTTTCCTTTGGTACTTACCGCAGTCTCTTGCCGTGTTTCCTCAGAATTGTCAGTATCCTGCGCACCGACATCCGCAGACTTGCACGCCGTCACGAGCCATGCTATGCAGAAGAGCACTGCCGCCCGCCGCATCATTTCGCGCCCTCCGTCCTGACATGCTCATCAAGCAGATATTGCAACTGACGCGCTTTGTTTTTGAGGGCTTCCACCTCGGAGTCCGCCGACAAGGGCTGACGCACATCCGGCGTCTTTGCTGAAATGGTATCGGCAACATCGTGGATGCCATCCACCTCGCCGTTAAATCCGTTCATTCCACCGCCCGTAACCGACAGTTCATCCTCCAACTCGGCAATGCGCCGCTGCGCGTCAGACAGCCGTCGTTGCAAACCGATTCTGTCCTCCGTGTCGTACACCTTGAGCTGACGTTCATATTCCTCACGGGCGGCAAGGTTCTCCTCGCCCGTCACCTTGAGCAGATACAGCAGTTTCTCCTCCCGGCTCTTCTGGTCAATCGCATCAATACGGTACTGCGCCGCGCCAACCTTAGCATCACGCGGAAAGTCCACCACAATGCGTTCGTACAGGGCGCGCGCAGCCTCATAGTTGTACTCGGCATAGAACGACTCAGCAATCCAGTAGAGGGCGGACGCATACAGCCCGTGGTCAGGATACTGATGGCAGAAATCGCTCAACGTCAAGATGGCATTCTCGTTCTGACGCAGATAATGCTGACTCCGACCGCGTTGATATTGTATGTACGGTGCGTACTGACTGAACGAAAACTGACGTAAAAACGCCTCGCAGTCGGCGAGTACGCCCGCGTATTCGCCCGCAAACATCTCGCTCATAATAAGCATGTACCATGTCTCGTCAGTCGCTCCGCCGGAACCCGCAACCGCCTTGCGAAAAAAGAACATCGCGCTCGTCCAGTCCTCGTTACGATATGCCTCATAGCCAGAAATCAATGCGGCAGTTTGGTCGGAAGGCGCAGCCGCTCCCTGCGCGCCCAACGGCACAATCGTCAGACAAAAAAGCAGCGCAACACACACACCGTATGTCTTCATACGTAAAAATCCCCCGTCAGCGAGCCGCTGAAAAATGCCGAACCAGACACCACGATGTCCGCGCCGGCCTCTACCACCGCCCGCACAGTCCGTTCATTCACCCCGCCGTCTGCCGAAATGAGGAAGTCAAGCCCGCGCTCCTCACGCATCGCGGCAAGCCGCGCAATCTTCGTGACGCACGACGGAATAAGCTCCTGCCCGCCGAACCCCGGATTAACCGTCATCACCAGCACAAGGTCAACCTCGCCCAGCAGCTCCTCCAGCAGCGCGACAGGCGTGGACGGCACGACGGAAACGCCCGCCTTTTTCCCCAGCGCATGGATACGCTGCACGAGCCGGTGCGCGTGCACGACCGCCTCCAGATGGAAGGTCAGCCAGTCCGCCCCTGCCTCCACAAACGAATCCACCATCGTCTCAGGCCGCTCCACCATCAGGTGCACGTCGAACGGCAAGTCCGTCAGCCGCCGAATTGACTGAATGACCGGCTGCCCGTAACTTATCTGCGGCACGAACTGCCCGTCCATCACGTCGATGTGCACGGCACTCCCCTTTTTCTCCTCAACCTGCCTGACGGCAGTGGCAAGGTCAGAAAAATCCGCAGAAAGCAACGACGGAGCTAACAAAGGCCTTTTCATATACTGCTAAGAATTATAGCAGATAATGGGTATATTGTAAACTATGCTTTCTGCCGCCACAAACAAAAAGGCTGCGCTTGCCGAAAAACGCCTCACGCAGCCTTATAGCGATTTGTAAATCAAAACGA
>JAFLSP010000040.1 GCA_022510885.1 Treponema sp.
ATGCCTGCTAGAATTCGAACCACTGCTCCTCGGTCGTCAGGTACCAGTCGGCGAGCACGCCGCTGAGCGTGGGGTTGTACCAGCTGATTGAGCCGTCGCGGTTCAGCACGACGAGGCGCGTGCCGTTCTGCGCGACCTTGCGCGGCAGGGACGCGCTGCGCTTGTAGGTGAGGTCGCGCCGCGTGTTCAGGTTGTAGCCGCGCACCTGATTTTTTCCGATTGACGTGTAGAGGACGGGCGGCGCGAGGCAGGTGAAGGAGTCGCTGTCCTCGTCGTTCAGCGGCAGGAAGGTGGTGGCGGTCTTTGTCCGCGTGTCCCACTTGAACAGCGAGGTGGTGGTCTTGTTGCTGTCCGCAGCGATGAGTATGCCGTACAGCGCGCCGCTGCCCGCGTTCGTATCGAAACTGAGCGCGTAGGCGACGTTTCCGCGCAGGGCGAGCGGCACGATTTCCTTGGTCGCCGTGTCCACGTGGAGCAGGGGAACGGCAGGGGAGGTCGCGCTCGACTTGGCGACGTACAAATCGGTCGGCGTGGCGAGCAGCGCGTCCTGCAGTCCCGCGCCGAGGTAGAGCTGCTCGCGCGTATTCTGCGTGATGTCGTAGCTGTTCACGGTAGCGTTCCCTTCGATGAATACCAGCGTGTCGCCGAATCGCCGCAGGCTCTGGATGTTCGTCTGCGGCGTGAAGAGCGTCGTCAGCGTGCCGGTCTCCGCCTTCAGCAGCTGCACGGGCTTTTTCGTGTCCTTTGACCACAGGATGATGTCCGTGCCGTAGGCAAGCAGGTTGGTGTGGCCGGGATTCGCGCCTTTTTTCACCACGATGCCGTTGTCATAGGATGAGCGGAAGACGGCGTGCGACGTGAGGAAGTAGAAATCCTCGCCTGCGCTTGCCACGTCGCTGATGGACTCGTACATATTGTCCGTAAGCGGGGCAAGCGTTTCGTCTGCGGGGGATTCGGGGACGGCGAACCGGTACACGTTGCCGAGCGACGTTCCCGCGTACATGATGCCGTTTACGACCGTCGCGCTCGTGAGCGTCTCGTTCTGCCGGAGCCCGCTGAAGGTGCCCAGCGTCTGCGGGCTGACGACGGTCTTGTTGCGGTCGTTTTTAATGGTGTGCAGCGTGAGCTTGCGGTTTTCTTGCGTGAGGTAGAGCAGGTCGCTGCGGTCGTTCGTGCCGACGAGGAGGGGCTTCTGCGCGCTGTAGGTGCCGACCGTCTGTCCCGTGGTCGCCTGCAAGACGTAGATGCCGTTGCCTTTTACGCCCGCCGCGAACACCTCGTTGTTGAACAGGCAGACTTGGGACAGCCCGCTCTCCGCCGCAAAGCGTGCCTTGCGCATGCCGTTCTTGAGGTTGTAGTACGTCAGATTTCCCGCCGGTGAGTAGAACACGGCGGTATTCTCCGTCTTTGACGTGTGCGCGAAACTTACCGCGCCGGTGTTCTCTTTTATCTTTGCGGAGACGATACTGCCGCTCGTTGCGTTGATGAACGTGATGCCGTTCATGGCGGTCGTTCCGCACAGCACGTAGGTTCCTTTTGCGGAGAAGGCGAGCGCGGTAATCGGGTTCGTAGAGCGGAACGAATACCTGCGCGTGAAAGTGCGCCAGTTCCAGATGCTCACGCGGTTGACCATCGCGCCGTCGGTCTCGTAGACGGCGATGTCGTTCCCGTTCGGGCTGCACGCTATCATCCGCACGGCAAGTTCTGTCAGCTGGTAGTGCTCGCCCATGCCGTCGTCTGTCCATTTTATCAAAAATCCGTCCGCGCCGGCACTGAACACGCTCGTGTCGTTCTGTGCGCCGGAGGCGGCGAGTGTGGTTATGGGCGACTGGTGCGCCTGCGTGGAGATGTGTGCCTGTGCGCCGAGCACGCCTGCTGAAAGGAACGCGGCAATCATGCCGAACAGTCTATTTTTCATGGAACTTCCTTATGAAATAGGTGATGTCGCCCGCCATTGCCACGGCAAACAGCGCGGCGATGAGCGCAAGCCCGATGTACTGCACCCGAATGCGCACTTTTGGAGGAATCGTCGTGCCGAAAACTGCCTCAATGAGCGAGAACAGGATGAGCCCGCCGTCAAGCACGGGGACGGGGAGCAGGTTCATCATAAAAAGCGAGACGCTGATGACTGCCATGAACTGCAAAAGTGCGGCAAGCCCCGTGCGGAATCCAGAACGGAATCCGTCCTGCACCGTGCTGCCGAGCATCGTGGTGATTCTCGCCGGTCCGCTCACCGTCTCGCTCACGCTCGCGCCTTTGAACAGCAGTCCGATTCCCTTTACCGTGAGCACGAACGTCCCGCCAGTCTCTCTGATTCCCTGCCAGAGCGCGGGGAAGAAAGCATATCGCTTCGCTTCGCGCTGCACGACTGACTCGGGAATGCTTACCACGCCGATTCTGCCCGCACCGTTTTCTGCCATCGTCGTGCGCACCGCGTAGGTCAGCATTTCGCCCGCGCGCTCCACGACCACGGTCACGGTCTCGTCGGGATGTCGGGCGACTATGGCGGCGATGTCGGAAAAATCTGAGACAGGCTGTCCGTTAATGGTCAGAATGGTGTCGCCGCTTTGCAAGCCCGCGTCGGCCGCCGCGCTCGCAATGTCGGGATAGATTTCGTTTGCAAGGCGGATTTGCGGGCCTGCGGCGTAATACGTGTAGCCGACCATTGCCACGACCGTAGAGGCGATGACCGCGAAGAGCAGGTTGGCGAATGGACCGGCGAAGCCGATTGCCGCACGACAGAGCGGCTTCACGCCGAACATGGAGTCTGGCGCGGCGTGAACGGCATCCATTCCGTCATCGTAGGCTTTCAGCATATCCTGTTCGCCTTTCATCGCACAGTAGCCACCGAGCGGAACGAGCGAGAGCCGCCAGTCCGTGCCGCGCCAATTTTTGTGGAGCAGGACTGGGCCCATGCCCACGGAGAACGCCTCGACGCCCACGCCGCACCATTTTGCCGCGGCAAAATGTCCCATCTCGTGTAAAAAGACAATAATGCCGAGCGCGACCAATCCGTAAACGATTGTCACAGTGCCGCCCGCGCGTGCGCACGCGCTTCCGAATCGGCAGAAAATACGTCCTGCATATCGCGCACCGCCCCCGACCAATCATGCCGCATGACGCTTTCCGTCACGCGCGCGATGTCCGTAAAACCGATACTCCCGTCGATGAATGCCTGCGCCGCAATTTCGTCCGCCGCGTTGAACGCAATCGGGTAGGCAGCATCTTTCCGCGCCGCGTCAAAAGCAAGGCGGAGCAGGGGGAAGTCGTCGTAGCGCGGCCTTTCAAACGTGAGCGTGCGCGTTCCGTCTGCCGTATCCGTCAGGTCAAACGGGCGCATGAAATTCGCGTTCACGTTCGGATAGTCCAGTGCCTGCATAATCGGATGCTTCATGTCAGGCTCGCTGCACTGCGCATAGACGATGCCGTCAGTCGTGCGCACGAGCGAATGGACGATGCTCTGCGGATGCACCACCACCTGAATATCGTCCGCCGAAAAACCGAATAGTCGCTGCGCTTCAATTACCTCAAGCCCCTTGTTGCCCATCGTCGCGGAATCCACGGTGATTTTCTTTCCCATGTTCCAAGTGGGATGCTTGAGTGCGTCGGCGACCGTCGCATGCCGAATCCGTTCGCTCGACCACGTGCGGAACGGTCCACCACTTGCGGTGATGATGAGTTTCTCCACGTTCTCGCGCCCGCACTGGCGTAACAGCGCAAAAATCGCTGAATGCTCGCTATCCACGGGAAGAATTTGACACTGATGCTTTTCCGCGAGCGCGAGCATCAGTGGCGCGGCCATTACGATGGTTTCTTTGTTTGCGAGCGCAAGGTCAACGCCTGCCTCAAGCACAAGCTGGCTGGGCACTAGCCCCGCGCTTCCCGCGATGCCGTTCACCACGATGTCGGGCTTCGTCCGCTCGATGAGCCGTTTGATGCCGTCTGTGCCGTCATCTGCCGTGAGCGAGAACGGCGCACCGCATTCTGCCGCAAGACGTGCAAGTCCGGCTTTGTCATGGTGGGCGGTCAGCCCGCAGCACACGAAACGGTCAGATTGGTTTCTGATAATGTCAAGCGTACTCGTGCCGATGGAACCGGTTGCGCCGAGCACAAGGACTTTTTTTTGCGCACACATTACAAAATCGGATTATAGAGGATGCTCACGAGCCAGTAGTAAATCGGCGCGGAGAACACGACACTGTCCACGCAGTCGAGCATTCCGCCCCGTCCGGGAATCAGGCTGCCGCTGTCTTTCACGCTGGCGGAACGTTTTAGGACTGATTCGGTCAGGTCGCCGACTATCGCGGAACAGCCCATCAGCGCACCGAGAACGACAGCTTTCCATGGTGCGCCGTCGAAAATCTCGATGGCGCACCATTTCGGCAGCAGATACTGCCCGATAAGTCCGACTGCCACCGAACCGACAATGCCGCCTGCAAATCCCGCGAGGCTCTTGTTCGGGCTTGCCTTGATGAAGCCCTTGTTGCCCTTGCCGAATAGCACTCCGAAAAACCAGGCGAGCGAATCACACATGAACACAAAAAGTAAAAAGAACGCGATGTATGCCGTCGCGTTAGGGAACAGCGTCATTTTTGAGACGAAACTGAAAAAGTAGCCGCAGTACAGGATAATGAATACCGATGTAGCGATGCGCATGGTTGACTGCCCGAAATCCTGCGCGGTAATCGTCTCGAATGCGAGCGCTAACAGCACGGCAGCGACGAAGGTGAAGTCGATGTAACGCAGATTCCACCCGAGCAACGCGCAAAAAATGCCCATGAGCGGCAGCGCAGCGACCAATATCAGCACGAGTGACTTGGGGTGTACGCCGTATGTTTTTCCTAGCATCGTGTGCAGTTCATTCGCCGCAAAGACAGCCGCGCATAGCGCAAGCAGATGCATGGCAAGATGATTGCAGCAGGGAAGCCATACCAACGCGATGACGACCGGGATGCCGATGAAAAACACCAATAATCTCTGCGCGACCGTGTTCATAAGCCTATTGGCTCGGCACTGCGCCGAACCGTCTGCTCCTTTTTTGGAATGCTTCTATATGACTAAAAAACAGCTCTTCATTATACTCCGGCCAAAGCGTATCCGTAAAGATGAACTCCGCGTATGCCGCCTGCCACAGCAGGAAATTGCTCAGTCGCTGCTCGCCGCCCGTCCTGATGAGCAGGTCAACGTCGGGCGTAATGTCGAGTGCGCCCGCAAGCGTCTCCTCGGTGATGTCAGCTCTTTTCTCGACGAGTAACTTGACGGCACGGGTCAGCTCGTCGCGCGCACCGTAGTTGATTGCCAGCACACAGGTCGTTCCCGTAAAATGCGCCGTATCTTCCTGTGCCTTGCGAATTTCATCCTGCACGTCAGCGGGAAGCCCGCCTAAGTCCCCGATATGCGCAATCCTGATGCCGTTTTTTTTGTAGAATTCGAATTCAGCACGCAGATGAACCTTGATAAGCCCCATCAGGTAGCCCACTTCATCCTGCGCGCGTTTCCAGTTTTCTGTGCTGAATGTATAGAGCGTGATGTACTTGATGCCGAGCGAAGCCGCCGCCGCGACAATTCGCTTAGCGGCGGTCAGCCCCTCTTTGTGGCCCGCCGTGCGCGGCAATCCTTTCTGCTTTGCCCAGCGCCCGTTCCCGTCCATGATAATCGCGACGTGTTCGGGAAGTCCGTGCGCTTTCAGTTCGTCAACTGTCATCACACCTGCGAGAAGTCATCCCCGCTCATGCGAGGATTTCCTTCTCTTTGTCCTCGGCAATCTTATTGATGTCGGCAATGAATTTGTCGGTCAGTTTCTGTAAATCGTCGGTTTCTTTCTTGAGCTGGTCTTCGGTCAGTTCGCCCGACTTCTGCCGCTTTTTAAGGTCATCGTTTCCGTCGCGGCGGATATTGCGGATAGTCGTGCGGTAATTTTCCGCGATGCCCTTCGCCTGCTTGACCAGTTCCTTGCGGCGGTCAGCAGTCAGCGGAGGGATGGAGATGCGGATGACCTTCCCGTCGTTCGACGGGTTCAGCCCAAGGTCAGCGGTAAGAATGCCTTTCTCAATTTCCGTCAGCAGCGATTTATCGAACGGAGAAATCACGACGGTGCGCGCCTCGGGAACGGAGATAGTCGCCACCTGATTGAGCGGTGATTTGTCCCCGTAGTAGTTGACGCGCACCTTATCAAAAAGCGACGCAGACGCACGACCCGTGCGGATGGTGTTCAACTCGTTCTTGAGCGCGTCGAGCGTCTTATCCATTTTAGCTTTTGCATCAAATGCCATGTGATTTCTCCTTGAAAACGGGCGGCGCAACGACCGCCCGTCAGTTTACTTTCCGAGTACGAACAGCACGATTTTTCCGAACGAAAGCGACGCGCCGACCGCCTTTGAAACCTCTTCCAGTTTCTTCGCGACGCTCACTTTGTCGTCCTTGACGAACGGCTGCTCCACGAACGTGATTTCCGAAAGGTGCTTGTTGATTTTGCCCTGCAAGATGCCGTCTTTGACGTTCTGCGGCTTGGAGGCCATCTTCTCGTCCTGAGCCATCTGCGCGGCAAAGATTTCCTTCTGCTCATCGATATACGACTGCGGAATGCCATCCTTGGTGATGTATGCCGGCGTGAACGCCGCAAGGTGCAGACAGCAGTCATGCGCAAATTCCTTCACCGTGTCGTTTGTCGCGCCCTCGACCACCACTGCGGCGGCCGTCTTGAAATCCGAGTGCACGTAGGTCGATGCGACTGCGTTTGTCGGCACGTCGAACACCTCTACGCGGCGGATTGCCATGTTCTCCCGGATTTTCGTCGCCAGTTCGAGCACCATGTCCTCAAGCTCTTTTTCGACTTTGGTGTAGCCCTTTGCAAAGATTGTATCCAGGATTTTGTCGCCCATCGCCACGAAATCCGAGTTTTTTGCTACGAAGTCGGTCTCGCACGTCACTTCTGCGAGCGCGACTTTACTGCCGTCCTGCCGAACGAAAATCCGTCCCTCGCTCGTCGCGCGCTCGGAACGTTTCGCCACCGCCGCAAGTCCTTTCTCTTTCAGAATCTTCTCTGCCTGCGTCGGGTCGCCGTTTGCCTCCGCCAATGCTTTCTTGCATTCCATCATGCCCGCGCCCGTTTTGTCGCGCAGCGCTTTGACGTCACTAGCCTTAATTTCCATGTTTTAGCTCCAGCTGCTATTTAATTTTGCTCTCGTCGATTTCGTCCTCTTCGTCACCGTCGTCGGACTCATCTTTCTTGACGTCCGCTTCAGTCGGCGTATAGTTCGTGTAATCAACGATTTCCTCGTCGTCCTTCTTGGTGGATGCATCGGTCTGTACGCCGTCTTCTTCGTCACCAAGCGTCTCGATGATTTTCAGCCCCTGCTCGTTGTCCGCCTCGATGACCGCGTTCGCGATGATTGAGGTGAACAGGCTGATGGCGCGGATTGCGTCATCGTTGCCCGGGATGGGGTAGGTGATGCCCTCGGGATTGCAGTTCGTGTCAACGACCGCCACCACAGGAATGCCCATGCGGTGCGCCTCCGCGACGGCAATCTCTTCCTTGTGCGTGTCAATGATGAAGATGATTCCCGGCAGCTCCTTCATTTCCTTGATGCCGCCGAGGTTCTTTTCAAGCTTCGCCTTTTCCTTGGTCAGCGCGGACACTTCTTTTTTGGTGAGGTTGTCGAACGTGCCGTCAACCTCCATTTTCTCGATTTTCTTGAGCCGCTGCAATGATTTCTTGATGGTGGAGAAATTCGTCAGCATGCCACCGAGCCAGCGGTTGTTGACATAATGCATTCCGCAGCGCTCTGCTTCCTTCTGAATGGCTTGCTGCGCCTGTTTTTTCGTGCCGACGAACAGCACCGATTTGCCGGATGAGACGACCTTGCGCACCGCCTCGTAGCTGTCTTTTATCGCTACGATGGTCTTCTGCAGGTCGATGATATGAATGCCGTTGCGCTCTGCGAAGATGTACTTCTTCATGCGCGGGTCCCAGCGCTTTACCTGATGTCCGAAATGCACACCAGATTCAAGCAGACTTTTCATGGTTACAACTGCCATGAGTCACTCCTTCACGGGAACGGTATTGCTGACGGCTGATGCCGCCGCCGTTCCTTCCAAACTCTGTTTCTCGTGGCGACAGAAGCCGCCCGGAAGATTTCGCAACTCCACGCACGACCTACGGCCGGCTTGAAGCCCGGCAGGTTCACTCAATAATCGAATACCCCTGCTCCTTGAGCATATCATAAAGCTCGAAGATAGGCAAGCCCATCACCGCGCTGTTCGTGCCCTCAATGTTCTTGATGAAGCACGATGCCAGCCCCTGGATGCGGTAACCGCCTGCCGCGCCGTACCAGTCGCCCGTGCCGATATACCAGTCGATTTCTTCCTGCGTCATGGGCGCAAACGTTACGCGGGAGATGACCGTGCGCGTGGAAACGAAGTGCAGTGTGCCGTTGTACAGCGCGATGCCCGTCAGGACGCGGTGCGTCTTTCCCTGCAATTCACGGAGAAATTGAGTCGCCTGTTCTTGGTCGCTCGGTTTGCCGTAGGTTTTCCCGTCTAGCTCGATGAGCGTGTCCGCGCCCAGAATCCACGGCAGTTCCGCGCCGGTGCTCATGGTACGGGCGGCGGCATCGACCTTGCGCGTGGCGAGGTACTCGGGAAGCCGCTCCGTCTCTACGTCAGCGGGCTGCGTTTCGTCGATTTCGGGCATGACCACCTTGAACGGAATGTTGAGCAGCTTGAGGATTTCCTGCCTCCGCGGCGATGATGATGCGAGGATGATTGGTTCCATAAATCGCGCTCCTTATCCCATTGACTTTTTCGCGTTTTGTCGATACGCTGTGTATTGTCTGAGAGATTAGCTCACTTGGATAGAGCGTTGGCCTCCGGAGCCGAAGGTAGCAGGTTCGAATCCTGTATCTCTCATAAAAAATCCCGCACCCTGGTGCGGGATTTTTTTTCGCCGTGGCTCGTTCTATTTCTTGTTGGATGACGTGTTGCCGCCGGCGAGTTTTTGGGAAAGCTCCTTCGCGCGGTTGCGCACTGTCGAGACGAACAGGTGGTTCGACGCAATCTTGTTGACCGACTGGAGCATCGCGGTCTTGTTCTCCACTTTGTCAGCCAGTTTCTCATAGGCGATGACCACCTCAAGCGCGAGCGAGCTGGTCGGATTGACGTACAGGTTCTTCTGGCTCACCCATGCAATCGTCTCCACCGCGTCGTCGTTGTCGTTCAGGCCGATTTCGCCGAGCGCGCGCACCGCCGCAGTGATGACCATCGGCTCGTTGTCCGCGAGCGCGATTTTCTTCAGGGTCGTCTTCGACTCCTCCGTGGGGACCTTCGCGAGCAGGTCGCACGCTGCGGCGCGCACCTGCGGGAAGTTGTTCACCACCCGGCCGTTTGTGCGTGACTGGCTCGTGATGCCCTCTCCCGCCAGCTGGTCGAGCGCGGCCATCATGTCGGGTGACGTGCGCCCGTCCTCGATTGCCGACTCAAGGTAGGTGAGGGCGACCAGCTTGTTGTCCAGCTCTTCCGACGCGGCAAGCTCCGTGATAACCAAGTCCTCTATGCTGCTCAGGTAGGCAGAATCCGCCGATTCCTCCGAACGGGTGTTCTGCTGCGCGAACGCGCCCCATGCGAGCGTCGTCATGCACGCGATGCAGGCTGCTTTCTTCAATGACTTCATGATATGTCCTCCTAAAACAGATTACTGCCTATCAGTATATCGTACCTTTCTGCAAAAAGCAACGAGAGAAACGCGATTTTACGCATTTTACTCCGTAAGCGGCGGGATGTTTATTTTCCACACCCCGTTTATCTTGTTGAAGTAGTAGTACACGATGTCCTTCTCTTCCTGCGTCACGTGCACCGCCTTGACGTGCGTGGACGAGATGTAGCGGATTTCCGTCACCTCGCGTTCCATGCGCGCGGGCACAAAGACGTACTTGAAGTAATCCTCAAGCGCCTTGAGCTGCAGTCCTTTTATCGGAAGCCGCGACTGCGCCTTGCGCAGGTTCGTCGGGCGCGACCAGTATTCAATAGATGCCTTGTCCACGTACGTGACCCAGGTGCGGTAGTCGAACGTCTGCATCACGTCGGACAGTTCATGGATAATCCGCAGTATTGCCGTTTTGTCGTCCTCAAACGTGTTGCGCGGAATGTCCATGTTGCCGACCGAACGCTCATACTCAAGGTCTTCCGCTGATTTCGCGGGTTCCGGCTCCGGTTCGGGCGTTTCCTCCTTTTCCGGCTCGGGCTCTGGTATGGGGGCAGGTTCAGGCGCCGGCTCTTCAATTTCAGGTTCAGGTTCTGGCTCGACCACGACCGCCGGTATGACCTGCTGCTCCTTCGGCGCAGGCTCTTCGACTTCCGGCGCGGGAAGCGAGGGCGCCACTTCCTTTATTTTGGCGCAGGAGGCGAGCAGCATGGCGCAGAGCGTCGCTGTCAGTATGAAACATCGTCTCGTCATAGAATTACCACCCATAATGCGATAATCATACCTTACTTGCAAACTTCCGTCAAACGTATTATGATAATTTTCACCATGACGACCGCAGTTTTTCCGGGTTCATTCGACCCGCCCACCTATGGGCATCTCAACATCATTGAGCGGGCGAGTCGCTTGTTCGACAACGTGGACGTGGTGATTGCCGTCAACCCCGAAAAACAGTCGCTGTTCTCGGCGGACGAGCGTATCGCGTTGATGCAGACACTGACCGAACCGTTTGCGAACGTGTCCGTGCACCAGTGGGAGGGACTGATTGTCAATTATGCGCGGCAAAGCGGCGCGAACATTCTTCTGCGCGGTATCCGCAACGCGAACGATTTTTCCTATGAATTCGACCTCTCGCTGATGAACCACAACCTGAACGCAAGCATCGAGACGCTGTTCATCCCCACGGAGCAGCGGTATTCCATCGTGAAGTCAAGCGCGATAAAGGAGCTTGCCCTGTTCGGCGGCGACATCTCGGGCATGGTGCCGCCGCTCGTCGTTGCGGCAATGCGGCGGAAGTACGAGCGCAAACAAACCTTGACAAATCATGCCCAAGTGCTATAATATATTGACATTCGGGTGGAAACTGTAGTAGTATAAATCCCGTTATTTAGACAATACATAGTGAGGTTTATATATGGCAGTTCCTAGAGCGAAAACGTCAAAAGCCCGTACCCGCAGACGTCGGGGGGTGAACATGCATTTGGAGGCCCCGCAGCTTGTTGCGTGCAACAACTGCGGCAACCTTGTGATGCAGCATCATGTCTGTCCGAAGTGCGGTTTTTACCGTGGGCGGCAGGTGATTAACCCCGAGGCGAATGCGTAATTTGGGAGACAAAACAACTGGTGGAAGCGGGCGCTAAGTCCGAATCCAAATAGGAGACCAACATGGACGAATTGTTTGGCAAAATCCAGAAACTCATCGCGGAGAAACTGGAAATCGACGAAAGCAAGGTGACGCTTGATGCGTCGTTCCGCGGCGACCTTGGTGCGGACAGTCTTGACACCTACGAGCTTGTGTATGCAATCGAGGAAGAGCTTGGCGTGAGCATTCCCGACGAGAAGGCGAACGAATTCGAGACGGTGCGCGACGCATACGATTTCATCAAGGCGGAGCAGGGCAAGTAACCCTTTCTTTTGTACGGAACACCGGCACAGGCTTGCATATCTGCGGTCTGTGCTTTTTTATGCACTGCCCGCAGTGTTTTCGGCCCGTTATTACATGGCGATGAAAAAAATCTTTCAACATGACTCGATTCCCGCTGGACGGAGGAAGGCTTTGCAGCAATTCTGCAAGAATCTTTCCATCCGGTTCAGCGATTATGCGCTGCTCGACCTTGCGTTTCACCACCGCTCATACTCGAACGAGGCGGCGGAGCGGCGGCACGTGAACAATGAGCGACTGGAGTTCTTGGGCGACAGCGTGCTGGGCATGGCGACGGCCGCGTTTCTCTACACGGACATGGCAGGCACTCCCGAAGGCGACATGGCGCGCATAAAGAGCGTGGTGGTGAGCGAGCAGACCCTCGCGCCCATTGCCCGTGCCACAGGCATCGACGAAATGCTCGTGCTGGGAAAGGGCGAGGAGATGAGCGGCGGGCGGCGGAAGCCTGCGATTCTCGCCGATGCCGTGGAGGCTGTCATCGGGGCATATTACCTGGATGCCGGCTACGTGGCGGCGGAAAAACTGGTTCTCTCGCTCATCGTGCCGGAAATCCGCAAGGTGCAGGAGAACCGCGGCGCACGGGACTACAAGACGCTGTTGCAAGAATTTTATCAAAAAAAATATAAAGCCTGCCCGGTCTATGAGCTGGTTCGGAAAACGGGTCCCGACCACGACCAGACGTTCTGGGTGAGCGTGCGGCTGGGCAATACGACCTACGGACCGGCGCAGGGCAAGAACAAGAAAGGGGCTGAGCAGCACGCCGCGCAACTGGCATATCTCACGGTCTGCGGCGAGTGAGTTGCGCGAACATCGAACAATATGTTTCAAAAACTGTTTTAGCGGCAGAAGGGAGTCGAACCCTCGTCATCAGCTTGGAAGGCTGAGATAATGAGCCGTTATATGACTGCCGCAAATATGGCTTTATGATAGCAGATTGCGCGGGTTCTGTCAACCGTATGCCGCACCCGGTGCTGCGGCTATTTACCCCCTGCGCAAAGCCATGCTATACTGACCTGTCCGCTCGGACAGCGTGGAGATTATCAAATGGAAATGACAGACGGGACGTATGTCCGCCCGACATGGGACGAGTATTTTATGGAGGTCTGCCGCACGGTCGCCAAGCGCGCGACCTGCGACCGGGGGCGCAGCGGCTGCGTGATTGCGCGCGACAACCAGATTCTGGTGACCGGCTACGTGGGAAGCCCGGCGGGGCTGGCGCACTGCGACGAGGCGGGGCACCTGATGCGCAAAGTGATTCATGCGGACGGCTCGGTGAGCCAGCACTGCGTGCGCACGGTGCACGCGGAGCAGAACGCCATCTGCCAGGCGGCGAAGCGCGGCATTACGATTGCGGGCGCGACCGTGTACTGCAAGATGACACCGTGCATGACCTGCGCCATGCTCATCATCAACTGCGGCATCCGCCGCGTGGTCTGCGAGAAGCACTACCACGACGAGGCGGACAGCCTGCGGATGTTCGCGGAGGCGGGCATCACGGTGGAGCACCTTGAGGACGAGGTGCAGACCTACAAGGATATGTGACGGCTGTCCC
>JAFLSP010000041.1 GCA_022510885.1 Treponema sp.
AGACCCGCAGCGGTAGCAACCTTGACCTTTGCGTGCGTTTGATGCATACTGTGCGGTATGCATAATGAATTGCGCCGGGAAGCGCGGTTTGACCATTTTGGACACGTCATGTGTGACGGTCTGTGTCCCGTAGGCGGGGTGATTGACAACGTGAGTCAGAGCGGCTGTCGGGTGCATTTTGACGTTCCCGTGACGGTTTCGTTTGAGAGCGACTACGAAATCCACGCCCGGCTTTCGCGTTTTCCGACTGACGAGTTGGTGCTTATCGGTCATCCTGCCTGGGTGCGCACGGACAACGGCGCGACCGCAATCGGTTTTTCCATCCTGCGCTCTCCCGACACGGTTCGTTGGGAATCGTTCGTCGCGCAGGTGTGCCAGGAACAACAGGAAATTGACGACGACGGACTTCCGCAAGAAAACGACCAATGCCTGTTCGTGTAGAGCGCGTCGCGGGCGCGGCATTTCTCGCGTTCCCCGAAATGGTCGCTTTGCTTACGTCCGAACTTTCCGGGCGGTTCGGCTACGGTGCGGTCGCTCCTGCCCTCACGGTTGATGGCACAGCTTTTTCCGCCGATGCCGCCCGCTGGTACGGCGACCTGCTCTATTGCCCCGATTTTTCCGTGCAGACTGACGCGGACGGTTCGCCCGTCACGCCGTACTGGTCGCGTACCACGCTTATTGAGCCGTTTTTGCTGCGCTTTGATTCAATCGGCGAGGCGGCGAACGCACTGCGCGGCATACAGCGCAACTGGGCGCCGTATCAGTACACGTGCTTCCGCCGCGCCGCGCTCGTGCAGGAACGGCTGCCCCACCTCAGTCTCAGGGCGCGCACCTTCCCTGCGGAAATCCCGCACAGTCCTATGGGCATCTTCACGTTGCTTGACGCGCATACGATACTGGCAAGCGCGCGCACGTCAAGCGCGCTTCCCGCCGGCACGCTGCGCTTTGAGGAGGACCACGAAGGCCCGCCGAGCCGCGCGTACCTCAAGTTGCAGGAGGCGCTGGTCATGGCGCGGCATATGTTCGGCACGGCGTTCCCGGGTGCGGGGCAGCGCTGTTTTGAGGCGGGCGCGTCTCCCGGCGGCTGGACATGGGTGCTCCGGCAGCTGGGCGCGGAGGTGCTTGCCGTGGACCGTGCCGAACTTGCCCCCGCGCTCATGGCGGACGCGCACGTTTCCTTTGTGGCGCACGATGCCTTCACGCTTGCGCCGCAGGATGTCTGCGCGCGCCTGCGCTGCGAGACGGTGGACTGGGTGCTGAGCGACGTCATCTGCTACCCCGAACGCCTGTACGAATGGGTGCAGACCTGGCTTGCGAGCGGCCGTGCGCGGAATATGCTGTGCACGATAAAGATGCAGGGCGCGATTGACTGGTCGCTGGTCGCCCGCTTTGCCGCCCTTCCGCGCAGCCGCGTCCTGCATCTGAACTACAACAAACATGAATTGACGTGGATTCACGCGGGGTGAATATCCTGCGGGATGGGGAAATCGTGCTTCCTTAAAATGCGGAAGTCTGCCTTTGATGAAAAGATGTTTTCCGCATGGTGCGGAAACGTGATAATCGAGTGGGCTTGTCTGCGGACTCAGATGCCGTCGCCCCAGCCGTAGGCGGAGGTGGTGAAGGTGTAGGGGGTCTCCTGGTAGACGTAGTAGTTGAGCCAGTTGGAGAAGAAGAGGTGCGCGGTGCTGCGCCAGGTGTTGCGCGGGGCTTGGGCGGGGTCGTCGGCGGGAAAGTAGTGGAGCGGCAGGTCAATCGGCAGGCCGCGCTCCCTGTCGCGGAAGTATTCTTTGGCAAGCGTCTCGGTGTCGTACTCCAAATGACCCATCATGTAGATGTCGTGGGTTGCGTGGGACTTGACGATGGTCGGCTCGTTGCAGCTGTTTTCGGCAAGCACGATGAGGTCGCGCACTTTGGTGACGGCGGTCTTTGAGATGGTGGTGTGGCGGCTGGTCGGCACGGGGAAAAGGTCGTCAAAGCCGCGCAGCAGCGAGTCGGCCTGAATGAGGCGGTGGTTGGGGAAGATGCCGAAGAGTTTTTTTTCGAGCGGGATTTTTTTGATGCCGTAGTTGTGGTACAGCCCCGCCTGCGCGCCCCAGCAGATGTACAGCGTGCTGAACACGTTTTCGCGGGCGTAGTCCATGATGTCGCAGAGTTCGCCCCAGTAGTCCACGTCCTCAAAGGGCATCTGCTCCACGGGCGCGCCGGTGATAATCATGCCGTCGTACTTATGGTTGAACACGTCGCCGGAGGGAATGTAGAAGCGCTCCAGGTGGTCTTCGTCGGTGTGGCGCGAGACGTGGCCTTCCATCTGCACGAGCGAGATGTCGATTTGCAGGGGCGTGTTGCCGAGCAGTCGCAGCAGCTGTGTCTCGGTCGCCTCTTTGGTGGGCATGAGGTTGACGATGGCGATTTTGAGCGGGCGGATGTCCTGCGCGGACGCGCGTTTTTCAGTCATCACAAAGATGTTCTCGCGTTCGAGGACTGAGCGTGCGGGCAAATCTGACTGAATCTTAATCGGCATATCGGCTGACAGTATAGTAAAAATCCGCGATTTTTGCTATAGTGGCGTATGAATTCTTCAAAAGACCGGCAGAATGCGGTCAGAAAGTTGCGGTGTCTGTGCCTTGCGCCCAAGATTGACGTGCAGGCTTTTCGGGAGCGTATTGAGCGGACTTTTGCCGAGCCGCTGCTTCCCAACCGCGTAGAATGTACGGAGCGCGATTTTGGCGGCGTGCCGTGCGATGTGCTCGTGCCGGAAGTCTACTCGTCGCGGCGCATCATGCTGTACGTGCACGGCGGTTCTTTCGTGGCCGGTTCGCGCGCGGCGTGGCGGCCGTTCTGCGCGTCGCTCGCGCATGCCACGTCCTGCCGCCTCGTCGTCCCCGAATTCCGGCTTTCGCCGCCGCATCAGTATCCGGCTTCGCTTGAGGACGTGCAGTCGGTGTTCCGCGTGGTCTATACCGAGGAGCAGGTTGCGCGCTCGCTTGATGCGGGAACGGCGGACGAGCAGCCCGAAATCATCGTCGCGGCGGACGGCAGCGGCGCGTCAATCGCGCTGGGGCTGGTGCTCAGCCTCAAGGGGAAGTTCCGTTCGGTCATCAGCCGGCTCGTGCTGTTCAGCCCCTGGCTTGACGTGAGCGCGGACTCCCGCGTTTTGAGCGCGCGGAAGGCTTCCGACGAAATCTATACGGCGGAGGCATTGCGCCGCAGTGCCGAATACTACACGTACCTGGAGAACCGCGCGCGCCCGCTCGTTTCCGCGCTCCGGGCAGAGCGCGCCATGCTCGCGGACTTTCCCCCGGCGTACATTCAGATGGGCGAGAAGGAGCTGTTTTTGGACGACGCGGAGCGTTTTCAGCAGGCATTGGTGGACGCGGGGAATGCCTGTGAGCTGGACGTGTGGCCGGGCATGATGCCGTGCTTCCAGATGGCGGACGAATTTCTTGAGGAGGCGCACCTTGCGGTGGAGAAAGTCGGGCGGCTCATTACGGGGCGCGACGAGCGCCGCAACGAGAGCGACGCGACCATCCACATCGTCCTTGAGAAAAGCCTGAAGGGCTAGCGGCGGTGGAGCTTCTTTCTCCGGCGGGAAACGTCGAAAAGCTCGCCTATGCGTACCAGTACGGGGCGGACGCGGCCTACATCGGGCTGCGGCAGTTTTCGCTGCGCGTGAAGGCGGACAACTTTTACGCGGACGAGTACGAGCAGGTCGCCGCGCTCAAACGGCAGTTTCCCGGCAGGCGGCTGCACTGCGCGCTGAACATCGCCTTCCACAACCGCGACATCGACGCATTCCTGGGGCAGCTCGATTATTTCAAGCAGTATCCGATTGACGCATTCATCGTGCAGGATTTGGGCATCGTGCCGATTCTGCAAAAGCATTTTCCGCACGCCCAGCTGCACGTGAGCACGCAGGCAAGCGTGACGAACCGCGAGGCGGTCAAGATGTACCGGAGCATGGGCTTCAGCCGCGTGGTTCTGGCGCGCGAGGTCTCCCTGGCGGAAGTGCGCGAGATTAAGGACGCGGTGCCGGACATGGAAATCGAGTGCTTTGCGCACGGCGCGATGTGCATTGCCTACAGCGGCCGCTGCCTGATGAGCGCGTACCTGACGGGGCGGAGCGCGCAGAGCGGATTCTGCTCGCACACGTGCCGCTGGGAATACGACGTGCTTGCGGACGCGAAAAAACTTGCCGAAAGCGGCGCGCTCGTCTTGCGCGAGCGCAAGCGTCCCGACGCGCTCTTTCCCGTGTACGAGGGCGACGGCTTTACGGCGGTCTTGTCGTCAAAGGACCTGCGCATGATTGAGCATCTGGACGACATGCGGCGGGCGGGCGTGGATTCGCTCAAAATCGAAGGGCGCATGAAGAGCGTCTATTACGTGGCGATGGTGACGCGCGCCTACCGCAAGGCACTGGACGCGCTCGCCGGGACTATCACGGCGGAGGAAGCCGCGCCGTTCATTGCCTCGCTTGACGAAGTGGCGCACCGCGAGAGCACGACGGGATTCTTCTACGGCCGTGCCGAAGCCGACAAGACGACCGTCGGCGCGAGCGACAGCCCCTACGTGCTTGCGGGAACGGTCTGCGCGGCGTATGACGCGGCGCAGACGGAGGCGGTCTTTGCCGCCGGTGCGGAAATGATTGCCGCGCGCGAGCGTGAGCGAGCCGCCATGCATCCCCAGGCGCGCGCCGCCGCCGAGCGGGACGAGGCCGCCCATCCCGAAAAATGCCCCGCCGCCCTGCAAAAGCGCGCCGGCTGGCATCTCTATCCCTACGTGTCGCTCAACAAGACGGACGCGGGCACGGAACTGGAAATCATCACGCCGGACGTGCTGAAGACCGTGCTGGCCGCGGAGCACTACGTCTTTGCAAACCCGAAAAATGGTGCTATACTGTCATTCGTCAATCCCGACCACGACTGCGCGCTCTACACCGACCTGCTGATTCCCGCTGGCGCGCTGGTCAGGACGAAAGATGCTGAGTACGAGAGAGGCGTTGTCAGAACGACAGGCAGATGAAAAAACGGGTTATGGTCGTGCTTGCGCTGTTTGCCGCACCGCTTGCATTCGCGCAGTTCCATTTTCTTCCCGGCAAGGACGATGCCGTGCGTCAGTGGGTGCAGGCCTCCTACGGTCGCTCTACGGACTTGGGCTTTGAGGCAGAGCAGTCTTTTTTCAGCTTCGGATATAATATTGACATCGCTCCCTTTGCCGCTTTTCTCGGTATGCAGTTTACCGATGACGTGACCGACCTCACGCTCGACACCGACTGGTGGCCGTTCGAGTTCCGCATGAGGCACGGCGTGCTGCGATTCGGCCTGGGCGCGGACTATCACATCGAATGGTACAACGACATCAGTTGCGAGCATGATTTCATCATTTCGCCGGAGATTGACTGGCAGTCGAACACGCGGTATCTGCTCACGCTCCGCACGGGGCTGACCAAGAAAATCAGCGACATTTACGCGATTTCCGAGACGACGGTGCAGAACTGGAGCCTTGCGCTCCTGCTTTCGCTCGGAAAATGCTGGGCGAACGGCATGGAAGTGCGCCTTGAGGCGGGAACGCGCTCCGTGTACCGCATTCCCGTGTTCGGCTCGGCGATTTTTACGCCCTCGGTCGCCTACACGTTCCGCAGCGGCTTCCGTGTAGGGTTGGAGATGGAAATCACGATGCGCGACTGGATTGCCGCCACGTACTACATGGATTCGGCGATATTCCGTGTGACGGGGAGGATGTATTTTTGAGACGGCTTGCGTTCCTGTTGCTTGTTTGCGCCGCATTCGTCTCGTCCTGCTCGTTTGGGCCGTATATGCTCAACGTGTCGGAGACCAAGGTTGACGAGCGCGCGAAGAACATCAAAATAATTGCCCCGCCCAAAACTGCGGAGAAGGAGTATTCGTTCCTCATCATTACCGATGCTCATTTCGGCCCGCGCGTTTCAAGTTCGCTTGCCGATGATTTTCTCAAAAAGTTTAAAGAACTCAACGTATCCTTTATCATCAATTTGGGCGACACGCTGGATTCGGGCAAGCAGGGGCAGGGGGACGACTATCAGGCGATGGTCGAAAAGATGGGCTCGTCCGCGCGTAGTCTGAGCGACTCGTTGCCGCACTATGCTGTTATCGGCAACCATGATTTGTATGCGAGCGACGGGTGGGACGTGTGGTCGCGCAATTTTTATCCGCACACTTCATACTATACGTTCACGCTTGGCGGCTTTGCGTATTATTTTTTGGACACGGGCAACGGCACGCTCGGCAAACCGCAGCTGGAGGATTTGGAACGCCAGTTTGCCCGCGACCGTACTACGCCCAAAATCATCCTGATGCATTATCCCGTCGTTTCGGACACGTCGTTCTGCCTGCAAAACTCGCTTGAGCGCAACCGCCTGCTGAGCGACTTTGCGAAGGCAAACGTCAAGATGATTTTCAGCGGGCATTATCACCCGGGCGACGAGCATAATTACGGCAGTTTTAGCGAAGTGACTATCAAGTCGTTCGGCTTTTACAATACCGCGCTGCTCGTCACGGTGAACAACGAGACAAAATCGATTTCTTACCAAAGAATCTCGTTCTAATGCCGCGCTTCCCACGCGACGGCAATCGTGCGCCGCTCGATGTTGGGAATACGGTGGAAGGTCAGGCAGTCGGCGCGGTGGATGATGATGCCGCGGCTGTTCGAGACATAGCCCACAATCGGCTGGGGCGGCACGGGCGCGCAGCAGCCCGCGAATTTCACCAGAAAATTCGTCGTGTCGCCGATTTGCACTTTGCCGCTGTACGCGCCGTCGCCCGCCGTTGCGCGTTCGGGCGCGGCGTTGACCGTCCTGCGCCGTTTGCGTTTTTCGTCCTGCACGGCGCGGGCGTGCTCGTTGAGCGCGGCAATCTCTGCGGCGCGCTTCGCCTCCGCCTCCCTGTCCATGAAATTCGGGTCGTTCGCGACGAGCCATGCGTGGATTTTCTGCCGCGCCTTTGACGTGCGCACGACCTTGAGCTGGTTTTCCGTGGGATGCGCCTGCGGGTTGGTGAGGATTTCGATAATCTGCGTGTTCTCAAGCGGGCGGGTAATCGGGATGATTTTGCCGTCCGCCTTTGCGCCCACGATTGTTTCTCCCACCGCGCTGTGCACGTGGTAGGCAAAGTCAATCGCCGTGCTGCCCGCCGGCAGCTGGAACACGTCTCCTTGCGGCGTGAACACGAAAATCTCGTCGCCAAGCAGGTCGCTCTTGAGCTGCGCGAAGAAAGTCTCGTTGCTCAAATCCTGCTCTTTCAGGTGCTGCAACTGGTTCACGATGCCTAGGTCGCTGATGTCCACCTTGTCGCGGTTCGTGCCTTTTTTGTAGAGCCAGTGCGACGCGACGCCGTGCTCCGCCTTGTCGTGCATTGCCGCCGTGCGAATCTGGATTTCGAGCGGCTTGCCCTCGCACAGCACCGTGGTGTGCAGCGACTGGTAGCCGTTCGCCTTGGGCATGGCGATGTAGTCCTTGAAGCGGCCGTCCAGCGGCTTCCACAGCCCGTGCACGATGCCGACCAGCTCGTAACATGCGGCGTTCGTCTGGCAGATGACGCGCAGCGCGAGCAGGTCATACAGTTCGTCCGCGCCCTTGTTGCGCTTGCGCATCTTCTGGTAAATCGAATAGAAGTGCTTGGCGCGGCTCGAAATCTGCACGGGAATGCCCTGTTTTTCCGCGTTTTTGTAGATGGCGTTCACGGCTTTTTCCAGGTACGCCGCGCGCTCCTCTTTTTTCTGCGCGACAATTGCCTTAATCTGCTGAAACACGTCGGGATTGCTGTACTTGAGGCTCAAGTCTTCCAGCTCGCTCTTCGTGCTCTGCATACCGAGCCGGTCGGCGAGCGGTGCCCAGATGTCGATGACTTCTGCGGCGACCATGCGGCGGCTTTTTTCGTCGATGCTCGTCAGGTTGCGCATACGGTCAAGGCGGTCCGCCAGTTTGACGAGGATGACGCGCACGTCGTCAATCATGGCGAACAGCATCTTGCGGATGGCGTCCGCCTGCTGCATCGTCTTTGAGCGGATTTTCCAGCCGGTGATTTTTGACGTGTCCGCCGTGATGCGCGCGACCGTCTCGCCGAACTGCGCGCTGATGTCGGCCTCCGTCACGCCCTCCACGTTCAGCAGGCTGTGGAACAGGCCCGCAATCAGGCAGTCCGCGTCAAGCCCGCCCTGCGCGAGGATTGCGGCGACGCGCAGGGGATGCAGGTAGTAGGGCAGCCCGCAGCCGCGCCGCAGCGACGCGGTCTTTTCGAGCAGGAACTGCCAGGCGCGCTCAAAGCGCGCGCGCTCGTCGCCGGTGTAGTCGGGGAAGGTCGCCCAGAATGCCGCAAGCAGCACGTCGGGATTGGTCTCGCTGTTGTTCGTCGTAATGTCCATGCCCGCGCCCCCTTTTTTTCACTATAGTGCATTTTGCGCGGCGCGGCAAGCGAGGGATTGGAGTCGGATGACGCAGCGCGGCGCAGACGCAGGGAAAATCTGTATCATTTTAACACAGATTGGTTGTTTCAAAATGATACAGATGGTGAGAATCTGCCCGCAAACGGCGGCTGACGCGGGGTTTTAGGGGCGCGCAAGCCCCTAGGTGAGGGGGTAGCGACCAACGAAGTGGGCGCGGAGGGGGAGACTTCCCCCTTTTTGCCTGTTTTTTAAAGTTGGCACGCATCTTGCTATATTCTTAGTGTGCGAAAGGCACGGAACATGAATCAAACCAATGGAGGTACTGATATGAACGAACTGGCACTTTTCAACCGGCTGTTTAACGGCGGCGACTTCTTCATGAAGCCGTTTGAGGCGGCGGCGGTCCCGAGCGTGGACGTGAAGGAGAACAAGGACTCCTACGTGCTCGACATGGACTTGCCCGGCAAGACCGAGAACGACGTGGAGCTGAGCCTGAAGGACGACGTGCTGACGATTGCCTCCCGCAAAGAGGAGGTCCGGGAGGAGAAGTCGGACGGCGCGGGCGCGGACAAAGGCACGTGGCTTATCCGCGAGCGCAGGTCGAGCGGCTTTACGCGGCGCTTCTCCCTGCCGCAGGACGTGAACGCTGACGCGGTGAACGCGACGTTCAAGAACGGCGTGCTGACGGTCGTCATGCCGCGCAAGCCGGTCGCTGAGCCGAAGAAAATCGCAATCACGGTTGCGTAAACGGCGGCCATACACACTCCTTGTCCCGCGCTTCGTTGAAGCGCGGGATTTTTTTTGCTATACTGGCGGCATGGCCAAGTCCCCCCGGAACAAGACGATTGACTTTTCGGAGCAGGAGGGCGCGGCATGGCTTGCGCGCTGCGTCGCCGTCTCCGCGCCCGTCGGCACGGCCGACATCACCGACAAGACGATTTGCGGCGACACCTTCCGCGTGCTGCCCTTCCTGCCGCGCGCCTGTGCCGACCTCATCATCGCCGACCCGCCCTACAATCTGTCCAAGACGTATGGCGACACGCGCTTCGGCCGGCGGTCGCAGGAATCCTACCGCGCCTACACCGAACGCTGGCTCGCGCTGACCGTGCCGCTGCTCAAGCCGACCGGCTCGCTCTACCTGTGCTGCGACTGGCGAAGCTCGATTCCGGTTTCCGCCGTGCTGAGCGCGTTTGAGGCGGCGGGCCTGCTCGTCATCCGCAACCGCATCACCTGGGAGCGCGAAAAGGGCCGCGGCGCGCGCGCGAACTGGAAGAACGGCATGGAGGACATCTGGTTCTGCACGGCGGGCAGCGACTACACGTTCAATCTGGACGCGGTGCGCCTGCGCCGCAGGGTGGTCGCCCCCTACACGCAGGACGGTCTTCCCAAGGACTGGCACGCGACGGACGGCGGACGCTTCCGCGACACCTGCCCGTCCAATTTTTGGAGCGACATCTCCGTTCCGTTCTGGTCGATGGCGGAGAACACCGCGCACCCCGCGCAGAAAAGCGAGAAACTGCTTGCAAAACTGCTGCTCGCCTCGTCAAACGCGGGCGACCTGGTGTTCGACCCCTTCTTGGGCAGCGGAAGCACGTCCGTCGTCGCCGCAAAACTCGGCCGCCACTGGTGCGGCATCGAGCGCGAAAAACGCTACTGCGCCTGGGCGGAATACCGTCTGCACCAGGCGCGCGCCGACGCGACCATACAGGGCTTTGCGGACGGCGTGTTCTACGAGCGCAACGCTAGAACCTGATGCTGCACGTGAGCGGCAGGTGGTCGCTGTATCCCTTGCCGCTGAACACTTGGTAGCTCACGGGAACGCCCGCTTCCGTTGCCCACGCGCCGTCCGTGCGGGCGGCAAATGCCGAAAGTTCCGCGTCTCCCGCAAGAAAGAAATGGTCAATGCGCTCCCATTCGTCCCGGAAATAATAGCTTCCCGGCTCCCGCAGGTCCCCCTGCTCGTCGTACCAGGGCGAGTAGACGGGCAAACCGCGCCCGCCGCGCAGCAGCACGTTCGCCGGGTAGGACAGCGCGCCGCCGGTGCAGTCGGCAAATTCGCTGATGTTCATGTTGAAGTCGCCGCAGGCAAGCGCCGCGCCGCCCTGCGCGGAGAGCGCGCCCCCCATGCGCCGCGCGAGCACGTCCTCCTGCTGTCTGCGCCACGCCGCCGACGTTCCGTCCGTGTCGCCCGACTTGCTTTTCCAATGGTTGACGAACACGACGAGTTTCCTGCTGCCGCAAAAGACCGACACCTGCAAGAGCGGGCGCATCCGCGGCTGCTTGCCCGCCGTGCGGATGTCAAGCGCGTGCACGGAGACCTCGCCAATCGGCAGCCGCGACAGCACCGCGCAGCCGATGGACGAGCCATCGTCGCCCGCGAAGCACGCATAGCCGTAGCGTTTGGCGACGTTGAACGTGCCGGAAAGCCGGTTCGCGATGTCGTACAGCTGCGCCTCTTTTTCCAGCTCCTCGAACACCAGCACGTCCGCGTCCAGCGTCCTGATGACTTCCGCGAGCCTGTCCAGCCGCGCCTCGTATTTTGCGCGCGTCCAGCCCGCCTTTTCGTTCCTGAACGCGCTGTACTCGTTGCCGTCGAACGTCGCGTCAAAGAACGTCTGCAAGTTCCAGTTCATCACCGTGAGCGATGCCTCCGCCCCCCGCGGCTTGCCCGCCGCGCACGACGAGACCACGGCAAGGCAGACGCTTGCCGCCATGAGCGCAATCCGTTTCATGCACACCTCCGCATAGTTATAGGCGCAGGAATGCAAAAAATCCCTAAAAATGCGCGAAAAAAGCGAATTTATTTCGTCACGTTGAACTTGAAGAACATCACGTCGCCGTCCTGCACGACGTATTCCTTGCCTTCCTGCCGGTACTTGCCCGCCGCCTTGATGTCCGCCTCGCTGCCGTACTTGCGCAGGTCGTCCACGGAATAGACTTCCGCCTTGATAAAGCCCTTCTCAAAGTCCGTGTGGATGACCCCCGCCGCCTGCGGCGCCTTGTCGCCGGCGTGAATCGTCCAGGCGCGGCACTCGTCCGGCCCGCCCGTAAAGAAGGTGCGCAGCCCCATCAGCCGGTACGCCGCGCGCGCGAGCGCCGCAAGCCCGCTTTCCGCAAGCCCCACGCTCGCCATAAAGTCCGCGCGCTCCGCCTCGTCCGTGATTTCCACCAGGTCGCTCTCGAATTTGCCGCAGATGACGATGACCTCGCTCCCGTCCTGCGCGGCAATGTTCCTGACCGCCTCCACGTACTTGTTCGTGCCGCCCGCAATCGTGTCCTCGTCAATGTTGCAGACGAACAGCTGCGGCTTTATCGTGAGCAGGTGCAGGTCGTAGATGCCCTCGCGCTCCTCGTCGGTCAGGTCCGCCATGCGCGCGCAGATGCCGTCCTGCAAGAGCGGCAGGATTTTTTCCACCGCGCTCTTGTAGCCGGCGAATTTCTTCTCTTCCTCCTTGCCCATCGCGCGAATCTGCTTGGTCACTTTCTCCTGCCGCTTGGCAATCGTCTCCAGGTCTGCCTGGCACAGCTCGTAGTTAATCGTGAGGATGTCGCTTTCCGGGTCGATGGGGGCTTCGGTCTTCGCGTCGTCGCGCACGTGCTGAATGTCGGGGTTGTCGAAGCAGCGGACGACGTGCGCGATGACGCTCGTCTCGCGGATGTTCGCAAGGAACTGGTTGCCCAGCCCCTCGCCCTTGCTCGCGCCCTTAATCAGCCCCGCGATGTCCACGAAGTCCACCGTGGCGGGAATCTTCTTTTTGGGCTGGAACACGCCCGCCATGAAGTCGAGCCGCTCGTCGGGCAGCTCCACCACGCCCACGTTCGGGTCAATCGTGCAGAACGGATAGTTCTCCGCCTGCGCAGGCGCCTTGGTCAGCGCGGAAAAGAGCGTTGATTTTCCCACGTTGGGAAGCCCGACGATGCCACAGGTCAGTTTCATGGTTGCTTCTCCTCAAAGGTATGCGCGCGCCCGGCGAACGCTGCCTTTCGGCTGTTTCGGAAGCCTCGGTCACCGGACTGCCGCGCGCACAAAAAAACGTCCGCGCTAAGCGGACGTGTTATATGAAACAAAATACGGCAACTTTCTACTTTCCCGCGTGAGCAGTATCATCGACGTAAAAGAGCTTGACTTCCGTGTTCGGTATGGGAACGGGTATTTCCTCTTTACTATGGTCACCGCAATTGAGACTATATACGAACGCAAAAAAAATGTCAAGCGGGTACGGAAAAAAAGTGCGATGTACAAAACCGTTTTTTGCGAGTATACTTGTGCGGAGAGCGCCGTTGCCGCAAGCCCGTGGACGGACGGCACGACTTTGCAGATTGAGGCGGACGCATGGTGGAAAACGAGATAAAGTTCCTGCTCTATACGACT
>JAFLSP010000042.1 GCA_022510885.1 Treponema sp.
GAGGTGAAGTAGACCGTTACATGGAAGCACCGCACGGGTAGAGGAGCAGTACGTTGGGTAATCAGCCTGCGGAGCCACTGTGCAAGGCTTTCCGTATATGCTATACTTCTCCATAGCGGAATACACAAGGAGGCAGACGCACCCGTTGGGGATGTAGCCCGTAGGCAGGCTGATTTCCGGGTATTCCGTGTCGGCAGCGTTCAGCCTGTACCTGCGCGAGTTTGGGCGGGAGGGCAAGCGTGTGGCACATACAGTCATGCAAAAGGAGCAGGCTATGCCTATTTCTGATGAGCTGATGGGGCTTTTCCGTGCCGCGGTGGAGGCGGCGGGCGCGTCGTATTCGCCGTACTCGCACGTGCCGGTCGGCGCGGCAATCCTGACGGCGGACGGCATGGTGTACACGGGAACGAACGTGGAGAACCGCTCGTTCGGGCTGACCAACTGCGCGGAGCGGACGGCCGTGTTCAAGGCGGTGAGCGAGGGCAAGCGGTCGTTTGTGGCGGTGGCGATTGCCGCGCCCAAGGCGGGCTACCCGGTCGGGCCGTGCGGCGCGTGCCGGCAGGTGCTTACCGAGTTTGCCGGCGGCGACGTGCCGGTCATCTTCGGCTCGTGCGAGGCGGACGTGGTGGTGCGCACGCTCGGCGAGCTGTATCCGTGCGACAGCCTGCATG
Source organism: Treponema sp. (assembly GCA_022510885.1). Lineage (GTDB taxonomy): Bacteria > Spirochaetota > Spirochaetia > Treponematales > Treponemataceae > Treponema_D. The sequence continues at coordinate 672 of JAFLSP010000042.1, forward strand.
AGCTTGCTTCGGAATCGTAGTCCTTTGTTCCGTCGTACATTTCCTTGAAAATCATGCGTTTTCTTGCTTTCTCTTGACAAAAATCGCCAATCCGTGCAAAATATGCTGATGATTGACGAGAGGTCGGGAGACTGCGATGAGTGACGATATTCTTACGATTGAAGAAGTGGCGAGTTATCTGCGGGTTTCGGAGCGCACGGTGTACGACTGGGCGCAGAAAGGCGAAATCCCGTCGGGCAAAATCGGGACGGTGTGGCGTTTCAAGCGTTCCGAAATCGAGGCATGGGTGAACGAGCGGCTTTCGCCCAAGCACGAGGAAGCCGCTCCGTCCGTCCGCGTGCGCAACATCCTCTCTCCCGACCGCATCGTGTTTATCACCCATGCGACCCGGCAGGACGCGCTTACCGCGCTGGCGACCCGCCTTGCCACCGCGCCGCAGGTCAAGAACGAAAGGGAACTGGTCGATGGCATCCTCAAGCGCGAGGAGCTGATGTCCACGGCGGTCGGCCGCGGCATCGCCATTCCGCACGTGCGTCTCTCCTCCGTCACCGACCTGGTGATGGGCGTGGGCATCTGCGCGCATGACATCATCGGCTTCCAGCCCGTGGACGACGTTCCCGTGCGTCTGCTCATCATGATTGCCGCCGCGCACAACCAGCACACGTACTACTTGCAGACGCTCAGTTATTTCAGCGCCAAGCTTAAGGACAAGAGCCTGTACGACGCGCTGCTTGCCGCGCCGTCGGAGATGGAGGCGTTCGAGCTGCTCTCTAAGGACTAGCGCGGACGTTACGCCCGGCTCGCGCGGTTCTGCAAGAGCAGGTCCGCAAGCACGATTGCCGCCATCGCCTCGATGACCGGCACGATGCGCGGGCAGAGGCACACGTCGTGCCGCCCCTCAATCACCACATCGCTGTCCTCAAATCCGTGTTCCGTCGCACTGATAGTTTGCTGGGTGCGGAAAATGCTCGGCACGGGCTTGACGGCGACGCGGAAGAAGATGTCCGCGCCGTTTGAGATGCCGCCGATGATGCCGCCCGCGTTGTTCGAGCCGAATGCGAGCGAGCCGTCCGCGGCGGTGCGCATGGGGTCGTTGTTCGCGCTTCCCGTGCTGTCGGCGGCGGCGAACCCCGCGCCGAATTCGATGCCCTTGGTCGCGCCGATTGAAAGAATCGCCTTTGCCAGTTCCGCGTCCAGTTTGCCGAATACCGGCTCGCCGATGCCGGCGGGAACGCCCGTGATGCGGCATGCCACGATGCCGCCGCAGCTGTCCTTGTTCCGGCGGTACTCGTCGATTCGCGCCGCCATTTTTTCCGCCGCCGCGCTGTCCGCCGCGCGCAGGGCGTTCCGCTCAATCTCCGACAGGTCAACCTTTTCGATGCTGATGCCCGCCGCGCGCTCCGTGTAGGCGGTAATCGCAATCGTGCCGCCGGAAAGCGCGCGCAGGACCTGCTTTGCCACCGCGCCCGCCGCCACGCGCGCCGCCGTCTCGCGCCCGCTGGAACGTCCGCCGCCGCGGTAGTCGCGCACGCCGTACTTGGCGAAGTAGCCGTAGTCCGCGTGGCCGGGTCGGAATGTCCGCGCGAGGTTCGCGTAGTCCTTGGAGTGCTGCGAGGTGTTGCGGATGACGAGCGCAATCGGCGTTCCCTCGCTCACGCCCTCAAAGATGCCGCTCAGGACTTCCGCCGCGTCGTCCTCCCTGCGGCTTGTCACGGCGGCGTTCTGCCTGCCCGCAAACGTCGCGCCGGGCCTGCGGCGGTCAAGCTCGCGCTGCACTTCCGCCAGGTCTATCGGAATTCCGGCGGGGCAGCCGTCGATGACGCAGCCGAGCGCCGCGCCGTGGCTCTCGCCGAAGGTCGTCACCCTAAAAATCGTCCCGATGCTGTTCTGTGCCATTGCGCGCTCCTTTCCGACACTCTAGCACAAAAACGCGCCGCGCGCTAGAGCGAAATCCGCGCCGTGCCGGCCTTCACCCGGCGGATGAAGACAATCGCCACGATGCCCGAGGTAATGCCCACCGCGCCGTTGCTGATGAGCATGGCGATTCCCACCGCGGGAATGCCGATGTTCGTGAAGCGCATGAGCAGGAAGAGCGGGGGGATGCGGTAGACGAAGAGGCGCACCACGTTCAGAATCATCGAGATGCGCGTCCTGCCGAAGCCGTAGAGCAGCCCCATGACCGAGGCGTTGATGGAGATGAGCACGGAGTCCCAGCACTCGTAGGCGTAAATCGCGCCGATTTCGGCGGCGAACGCCGCGTCCCCTTTGGCGAAGAGCAGGATGATGCGGTCCTTGCACGCCATCATCACCGAGAAGAACGCCGCCGCGATGAGCAGGTTGATGACGAGCGTGCGGTAGAAGATGCCGAGCGCGCGCGCCACGTTGCGGTTGCCGAGGTTCTGGCTGATGAGGCTCGACTCCGCCTCCTGGAAGCCCGCCGGCGGGTTGGTGCTGAAGCCGCCGAGCCGGTTCGACACGCCGAGCGCGCCCACCACGGTGCTTCCCATGCTCGCGCACATCGAGTTGACCACGACCTTGCCGAAGGCGAAGATGAATTTCTCCAAAAAGACGGGGACGCTCAGGTTGGCGAGCGGCACGAGGAAGGTCCTGCGGAACGCGCAGGCGCGCAGGCTCAGGCGGAACGGGTTTTTCCGGCTCGTCAGGGTGGCGAGCGCAATCGCGGTGAGCGAGGACTGCGCCACAATCGTCGCCACGGGCAGCAGGAGCATCGCCGTGTCCAGGCCGACCGCGCCGCCGCGCATCAGCAGGATGACCCCGCCGTTCAGCACGGTCTTTGCGACCATGACGAGCATGTTGCACCACATAATCGTCCGCGTGTTGCCGCGCGACTTCTCCGTGGCGAGGTAGACTGTGTTGATGAACTGGAAGATGATGCCCGTGATGGCGAGCATGAAGTACAGCGTCCCCTGCCCGATGAGGTCGTCCGGCATGCGCAGCAGGCGCAGGAAGGGGTAGGCAAAGGGCACGGCGAGCGCGAGGATGACCGCGCCGACGGCGAGGCAGGTGAAGAAGAGCGTGCTGATGTGGCTGCGCACCTTCTCCATGTCGCCCGCGCCGTAGCTGCGGCTGATGATGATGGACCCGCCCACGGAAAGCCCCGAGCCGACGGCGTACAGCATCGTCTCAATCTGCCCGATGAACGACACCGTGCTGACCACCCCCGCGCTCATGTTCGCCGCGATGAGCGTGTCCACGAGCTGGAAAATCTGGTGCAGGCTGTTGTAGAAGACAAGCGGCAGCGCGATGTAAAAAATCGTCCTGACCGGCGCGCCGTGCAGCATCATCTCGCGGCGGCGCGCCTCTTTTTCGCCGAGCGTGACGGCGGACGCAGACTCTCGTTCCATGACAGCAGTGTAGCATATTCTCGCACTTATTTCGAGACCCGCAATGACCGCGCCCCCTTGCCTTGCACCCCGCAAAGTCGGTACTATGGTATGAAGCGTGTCCGTGGGGCATTCCCGCGGACACGGCGTTGAGGAGCGAAGAATGAGTGCATTGCGCGGCGCGTTGACGGCGATGGTTACGCCGATGAACGCAGACGGCTCGGTGGATTACGAGGGATTTCGGAAGAACGTGCGCTTCCAGCTGGAGGGCGGCATCGACGGGCTGGTGCCGCTCGGGACGACGGGCGAGACCCCGACGCTGACGGAGGACGAGGAGGAGCGGATGATTGCGCTCGTCCTCGGCGAGGTGCGCGACTGGGAGCAGCGGAGCGGGAAGAAGGTGCCGGTCGTCGTGGGCGCAGGCTCGAACTGCACGGCGGACGCGGTGCGCTACTGCGAGCGCGCCAAGTCGATGGGCGCGGACGCGGCGCTGGTCGTCACGCCCTACTACAACAAGCCGAGCGACGAGGGCATCTTCCGCCACTTTGAGGCGGTCTCTCGCGTCGGCATCCCGGTGCTGGTCTACAACATCGCCGGGCGCACGGGGAAGAACATCCCCACGCCGCTGCTCGCGCGTATCGCGGAGCTGCCGAACGTCATCGGCGTGAAGGAGGCGAGCGGCGACATCAACCAGATGATGGCGGTCATCGCGGCCATAAAGATGAGGAAGCCCGACTTTGCCGTCCTGAGCGGCGACGACGCGCTGACGCTGCCGCTTGTCGCCATGGGCGGCGACGGCGTGATTTCGGTCGTCTCGAACCTTGCCCCCGCGCCCGTCGCGGAGATGACGGCGGCCGCGCTCTCAGGCGACATGGAGAAGGCGCGCGCCGTGCACTACCGCCTGCTGCCGCTGTTCCGGGCGGCGTTCGTGGACGGCAACCCCACGTCAATCAAGCACGCGATGAACTGCAAGCAGATGCCCGCCGGCACGGTGCGCCTGCCGCTCGTGGAAGTGACCGACGCGGCGAAGCGGGTGATTGAGGGCGCGCTCGCCGAATGCGGGCTGTAAAGGAGGACGACATGGCAGGAAAGATTGCGGTCGGCGTGCTCGGCGCGACGGGCATGGTCGGGCAGCGGTACATCAAGCTCTTGGAGAATCACCCCTGGTTCGAGGTGACATACGTGGCGGCAAGCCCGCGCAGCGCGGGAAAGCCCTACCGCGAGGCGGTGGCGGGACGCTGGCTGATTGGCGCGGACATTCCCGCGGCAGTGGCGGACCTGCCCGTGCAGGACGCGAACGACCCCGCGCGGGCGGTCGGCAAGTGCGCCTTCGTGTTCAGCGCGCTTGAGATGGGCAAGGACGAAATCAAGGCGCTTGAGGAGGCATACGCGGCGGCGGACATTCCCGTGGTCTCCAACGCGAGCGCGAACCGCTGGACGGACGACGTTCCCATGCTCATCCCGGAAATCAATGCCGCGCACCTGGACGTCATCCGCGCGCAGCAGGAGCGGCACGGCTGGAAGAAGGGCTTTATCGCCGTCAAGCCGAACTGCTCGCTCCAGACCTACATGATGCCGCTGTACGCGCTCGCCCGCGCGGGCTATCCCGTGCGGCGCATGGTCGTCACCACGCTCCAGGCGGTCAGCGGCGCGGGCTATCCCGGCGTTCCCTCCTTCGACATGATTGACAACATCGTGCCGTACATCGGCGGCGAGGAGGAGAAGACCGAGCGCGAGTGCCTCAAGATTCTGGGCAGCGTGAGCGGCGGCAGGATTGTGAACGCCTCCGCCCCGCTCGTCTCGTCCACCTGTACGCGCGTCCCCGTCATCGACGGGCACACCGCGAGCGTGAACCTTGAGTTCGACCTGCCCGACGGCAGGAAGCCGAAGATTGAGGACATCATCGCCGTGTGGGAGTCCTTCTCCTCCGTGCCGCAGGAGCTGAAGCTCCCGAGCGCGCCGGCGCGCCCGATTGTCTACCGCCGCGAGGAGAACCGCCCGCAGCCCAACCGCGACCGCGACACCGAGAAGGGCATGGCCTGCGTGCTCGGCCGCCTGCGCCCCTGCGGCGTCTTCGACGTGAAGTTCGTCGCGCTCAGCCACAACACCAAGCGCGGCGCGGCGCTCGGCGGCATCCTGAACGCGGAGCTGCTCAGGGCGCGGGGCTTTTTCGACGGCCTGTAGCGGAACATTCCCGTTGACCCGTGCGGAAAGCCGTGGTACAATGAATCAATGGCAGACCTACTCGTACAGGTGCAGACGAACAACCGCATTGAGTCCTACATGGACATCCAGCACGGCAAGGTTCAGACGCTCATCCGCGCGATGAAGCAGAAGGACTGGGCGTATGTGCTTGCCGTCCCGCCGACTGACAAAATCCGCCACAAATACTGCCTGCTTCCCATCTGGGACGTGGAGAGCATAGGGCGGGTGGCGACCGCGCGCAGAATCGGCGCGTACGTGTTCAACTTCTCGCTCGTGGAGCAGCGCTCCATGCTCTCGCCCGCCGATTTCGCCACGCTCGTCGATAGGCTGCGGAAGTCCCGTGAGCCGGCTCGCGGGTTTATCGGCCCGCTTCCGCGCGATGAACTGGGCTACCGCATGATAATGGTTAACGACGAGCTTTCCGTCATGCCGGCGGCGCAGTAGCGTCCGCCGGTTCTGCTCGGCCGCGCAACCGCTCCGTTCCCTCTACCCACGCGCAGAAAAATCTGCTACACTGTTCCGCGAGGAGATAAACCATGAGTTCGGATTTCCCCCTTTCCCACGACGCGCTCGCAAGGCTCACCGAGGAGTATCCCACGCCGTTCTACCTGTACGACGAGCGGGCGATTCGCGAGAATTTCCGCGCCTTCAAGCGTGCCTTCTCCCTTTTCCCGCAGTTCAGGGAGTTCTTCGCGGTCAAGGCCTGCCCCAATCCGTACATCCTGAAGGTGCTCGCCGAGGAGGGCTGCGGGGCGGACTGCTCAAGCCTGCCGGAGCTGATGCTCGCCAAACTGTCCGGCATGGGCGGCGACATGGTGATGTTCACGTCGAACGAGACGCCGGCGGAGGAGTACCGCTACGCGGCGGAGGCGGGCAACATCATCAACCTTGACGACGTGACGCACATCGACTTTCTGGAGCGGACGCTCGGCGCGCTGCCCGAGACGCTGTGCTTCCGCTACAACCCCGGCCCGCTTAAAGAGGGCGGCAACGCGATTATCGGCAAGCCGGAGGAGGCGAAGTACGGCTGCACGCGCGAGCAGCTGCTCGCGGCGTACAAGCGGTGCAAGGAGGCGGGCGTGCGGCGCTTCGGGCTGCACACGATGGTCGCCTCCAACGAGCTGAACCCCGATTTCTTCGTGGACACGGCGCGGCTGGTGTTCGACCTCGTGCTTGAGGTGCAGCGCGAGTGCGGCGTGGACATCTCCTTCGTGGACTTCGGCGGCGGCATCGGCATTCCCTACCGCCCGGGGCAGCAGAAGGTGGACGTGGAGTACGTCGCGCGGGAAATCCGCCGGCTCTACGACGAGAAAATCGTTCCCGCCGGGCTTGACCCGCTGCTCGTCACCTTTGAGTGCGGCCGCCCGATTACCGGCCCCTACGGCTGGCTCGTGACGCGCGCCGTGCACGAGAAGCACATCTACCGCGACTACATCGGCACGGACGCCTGCATGGCGGACCTGATGCGCCCCGGCATGTACGGCGCGTACCACGAGCTGACGGTGAGCGGCAAGGAGGACGCGCCCAAGGACCACGTGTACGACGTGGTGGGAAGCCTGTGCGAGAACTGCGACAAGTTCGCCGTGCAGCGTCCGCTCCCCAAAATCGAGCGGGGCGACCTGCTGATAATCCACGACGCGGGCGCGCACGGGCGGGCGATGGGCTTCAACTACAACGGAAAGCTGCGCGCGGGCGAGCTGCTGCTGCGTCCAGACGGCAGCGTGATGCAAATCCGCCGCCGCGAGACGGTGGAGGACTATTTCGCGACGCTCGACCTGGAGGGCGTCGCGTCATTCGCCTAGCGCGGACGGCCGCGCAGGCTCATTTTTCAGCGAATTATGGAGGAACACTATGACTGAAAAAGTGGTATGGAACGATGACTATCTGATTGGCATCGTCGAGATTGACAACCAGCACAAGAAGCTGCTCCTGATTGCGAACGAGCTGTACGAGATTGCGACCGGCGCGCCGGAGGCGTACAAGCTCAAGATGTCGTCCGCGCTCAAAAAGCTCACGGACTACACGGTCTACCATTTTTCGAGCGAAGAAGAGTATATGCACAAGTTTGGGTACGCGGGGGCTGACGCGCACAAGGCGGCGCACGACAAGTTCGTGAAAGAGGTGAGCTACCATATCCAGCAGCTTTCCGCCGACAACATCGAGGACGGCATCCGCTTCTACTCTTTCGTGGCGAGCTGGGTGCTGAACCACATCGCGAAAGCCGACAAGATTTGGGCCGCCGCCGTCAAGGAGGCGTAACGGGCGGCGGAGCAGTCCGTTACCCCGTTACCTTGAACTTTTCGCCCAGTGCCTTGATGTCTGCCCACACGCCCGCAACGCCGTCCGGGTTCTTCAGGATGAGGACGAGCGCGGTGATGGCAAGCGCGAGCAGGACGACCGCGAGCAGAAGCCGCTTCCACGGAAAGCGTTTTGCGGCGAAGGGGTCTTTTGCCGAGAGGTACGCGCCCGCAGGTTTTGCGGGCAGGTGGGTGAGCGACTTGCCGAGCAGGATTGACACTTTGGTGTTGCCGTTGATTGCCCATCCGCTTGCGTCGAGCACCGGCGAGATGTTCCGCTGCCGCAGCTTCATGTACGCCAGCACCATGGAGGGCAGCGATATTGCCAGGACGATGCCCACAAGCCCGAGCGGAATCCACCAGCCCAGCCCGAAGAAGGCCTGCAGGATGCCGCCCGCCACGGTCGCGATGCCGGTGAAGGTCACGCTCAGGGCGGCGATGGTTCCGATGTCGATTTTCTTGGGGACGATGGCAGTCGCCTCCGCCTTCGGGTTCTCGACGGCGGAAGCGAGCTTGCTGTTCATGCCGCTTTCCTTGTCGGCGGCGGCGCGGGCAATCCGCTCCTGAATCAGCCGCATCAGTTTTTTGTAGGGCGAGAAGAAGGCCTGCTTGATGTTCACCGGGTTCTCGATGATTTTGATGATGGTCGCGTCCCAGTCCGCGCCGCTCCTGTCGTAGAAAACGCCGTTGCGCCCCACGATGATGTTGTCGGTGCTGCCGTTCGAGACGAGCGCGGCAATCTGCATCTTCTCGCCGTCCGCGCGCTTGGTGCAGTCGCAGTAGACCAGGAAGCACTGCGAGAGCGCGGCCATCGTCCCGTGCTTGGTGATGTCCAGCACTTTCATGCACAGCTCGCACGCGCGCCCGTCGATGTACAGGGTGCCGCACTGGAAGATTGCCTTTTCGCCGAGCGTGTAGAATGCCTCGAACGAGACGAAGTTCTTGAGCAGCTCCACGAAGTCGCGCCGCAGGAGGAGCATTTTCCTCAGCTCCACGGAGGCCAGCGCGACCGGCGGACGGCTCTCCTCGTCCGCAAGCAGGGCGGCGATTTTCTGCTCGCAGTCGCCCGCAAGGATGTCGGTGACGCGCTCAAGCCCGATGCCGCTCACCTCGTTCTGGGGCATCGCGCCGAACCACGCCTCATACGGGCGGAACAGGTCCTCAATCTTGCGCCAGTTCGCCTCCGAGAGCGCGGCGATGTCCTTCTCGAACAGCGGGCGTATCACGTGCTCCTTGAACGCGCTGATGCTGTCGCGCCACGCCGGGTTCACCGTGGCATCGAGCGGCAGCGGCTTTCCCGCCTCGCACTGGGCAAGCGGGAGCAGCGCGAGGTGCTCCCGGTCGCGCAGGTCGCCGTTCTCGTCCAGGTACATGGTGTCGGTCTTGGCGCGCATGATTTCCCTTGAGCCTGCGTCAAAACTGATGAGCGAGCAGCGCAGGTAGTAGTCGTTGATTTTGTCCTTTACCGCAAGAAAGCTTGCCGCCGCCGCGTCGGTCGCGTCCTTCAGGAAGAAGATTTTGGGGTCGTCCTTCGCGCCCGCCTCGCGCCAGGCTTTGAGCGACCGGGCGTTCTGGTAGAACTCCTCGAACTGGGCGCGCGTGATGCCCTTTGCGCCGCTGATGTCGTCCGTGCCGCCCGTCGCCGTGATGATGTCCTGTATCACCGAGGCCACGGCCGCGTCCTCCGCGCATTCCGCCGGAAGAACGCCGTCGCCGTTCAGCACGTCCGGGGCAAAGAGCCGGTCGTTCACCCCCAGGTCGTCGAGCGTGATGGATGCCGCGTCCGGCTTGCCCAGGATTTCCAGCACGGACTTCGCGGAGTCCAGCGGGGAGTGCCCGCAGTCAAACGGCTCGCTCCCGAGCGCGTCCAGCGGAATCGCGTCGCCCTTTTCCATGATGACCTCTGGGCGCGCGAAGTATTTTTTGATGTAGTCCACCGCCGCAAGAATCTCCGGCTCGCGCACGCGCCCGTTCTTGTCCGTGTCGAGGACCGAAAGCGTCTCCTCGCTGAATTCAAGCCCCTTCACCGGGCAGGCGAGCGCGGTCCAAAGCTTCCTGTCCAGGGTGCGCAGGTTCAGCACGTCATCGATAGTAGAGATTTTTGCCTGAATCAGCCCGCCGTTCTGGATAAAGTGATAGGAATGTCTGTCGTTGTGTCTCATGGTGCTATTCTAGCACAGGAACGGCGGATAAGGAAGACGGCATCTGCGGATGAACCCGCAGATGCCCGCGCGCTATTTTTTCAGCAGCGCGGCAAAGGGGCTGTAATGCTCGCCGTCGTCGTTCTGGCGCGAGATGTAGGTTGCCGCGCTCTGTTCCTGCTCCGCGCTTGCGGCGGGAAGGAGCGAGATGCGCCGCGACTCGCGGTCGATTTTCTCCACCACCACGCTGAACGGGTCGCCGGGGCGGAATTTCTTGGACAGGTTCGTGGTCGCGCTCACGTCCTCCAGCGCGGAGATGTGCACGAGGCCGTCTATGCCCTTGGCGAGCGTGACGAACAGGCCGAAGGGCGCGACGCGCGCGATTGTCCCGTCGATTTTCGCGCCGACGGAGAGCGCGGACAGGTCGTCCCAGGGGTCTTTCTCAAGCGCCTTCATGCTGAGCGAGACTTTCTCGTGCTGCCAGTCCGCCTTGATGACGAGCGCCTCCACCGTCTGCCCGACCGACAGCACGTCCGCCACGTCGTCCACGCGCTCGTGCGAGATTTCGGAGACGGGCAGCAGCGCGCGGAAGCCGCCGATGTCGATGAACGCGCCGTAGCTCTGGAGCGACTGCACCGTGCCGCTCACCTTGGTGCCGACCGCGACCGTCTGCGCGAGCGCGGTGACGCGCTGCCGCGCCTCCTGCTCCAGAATCCTGCGGTTGGACACCACGATGTCCTTGCCGCCGTTCTTGTATTCGGTGATGATGAAGGCCATCGTGCGCCCCTCGGGGTTCTGCGCCTCGCCGTCCCTGCGCAGGCCCATCTGCGAGTGCGGGCAGAACGCGCGCGCCGTGCCGAGCCGCACCTCAAAGCCGCCCTTGATTTCCTTGCCGACCGTGCCCTCGACGGGCAGCCCCGCCTTGAACGCCTTTTCGAGCATGGTGCCGTCCGCCCGCGCGCCGCCGAGCCGCGTGGTGAAGCGCAGCTCGCCGCGCTCGCTGCCCACGAAGTACGCGGTGACGGTGTCGCCCTCCTGCACGCCCACGTTCCCGTCGCCGTCGGCGAACTCCGCCGCGTCGATGCAGCCCTCGCTTTTCTGCCCCACGTCGATGAATACGGTGTCGCCCGCCACCTGCACCACGGTCGTCTTGACCGCCTCTCCAACCTCAAACTGCTGTCTCATGTCGTCCTCGCTATGTCAGATACTATATAGAAAATCGCGCGGCGTGTCATCAGTCGAAGCAGCCGTGAATCAGGCTCCACGCCACGCTGCCGGGCGGGGGCGTGGCGGGCAGGTGGTCGCGCGGGAAGAAGCGCGCGTCGCGCAGTTCGTCGCTCTGGGGCGTGATGTCGCCGCCGGCGTACTCGGCGCGGAAGGCGAGCATGAGCTGGTCGGGGAAGGGCCAGGGCTGGCTCGCCACGTAGCGCACGTCCCGCACGTCGATGCCGGTCTCCTCCTTCACCTCGCGCGCGACGGCGGCCTCTATCGTCTCGCCGGTCTCCACGAAGCCCGCGATGCAGGTGTACACGTCCGTGGCGCGGTGGAGGTGCCGCGCGAGCAGGATTTCGTCGCCCCGGCTCACCAGGACGATGACGGCCGGCTCAATCTGCGGGAAGAACTGGCGGCCGCAGGAGGAGCAGACGCGCGCGGTGAGCGCGGGGTCGTCGCGGAGCGGGCTGCCGCAGACGGAGCAGAAGCGCCTGAGGCGGCGGAAGTTGAGCAGCCCTTTCGCCCGCGCGCTCAGGGAGCACTGCCGCCGCTCGTGCCGCGCGCGCCAGAAGAACTCGCGCAGGGGAATGTCCGCGCAGCGCGCGGGGGCGGGCGCGTCGCTTTTCAGCTCCAGCGCGGAGATGCCGGATTCCGGCTCGCTGAACCAGTCGTCCGCCGCGTCCTGCCCGATGCAGCGGCGCAGGGTCTCCGCGTCGGGAAGCGCGCCGTCCTGCAAGAAGATGCGGTCGCCGCGGAAGATGAAGCGGTGGGGGAGGAGGTCGGAGGGGTCGTTCGTCATCGCCATGCCCCACTGTAGCACGGAACGGGGTTTCGCGCAA
>JAFLSP010000043.1:0-4176 GCA_022510885.1 Treponema sp.
TGGCTTTCTCTTTTTCGTTCATTCTGCTATAATCGTTTGTATGGTAATTGCTTCAATCGACTTGAAGGACGGGCATGTCGTCCAGCTCAAAAACGGCAAGGATTTGGTCTTGCAGCGGGACGACGCGGACGCGCTGATGGCGGAATTCGACCGGTACGGCGAGGTCGCGGTCATCGATTTGGACCAGGCACTGCGCAACACGGATGAAAAAGGAAACACGAAGAACACGGAACTGCTCAAACGCCTGCTGCGGCGCGGGAACGTGCGCGTGGGCGGCGGCATCCGCAGCGTGAAGAAGGCGCGCGAACTCGTCTCGCTCGGCGCGGAGAAAGTCATCGTGGGCAGCGCGGCATGGAATCCTGCGCCAAAGCCCGGCGAGTCCGTGCTGAACGTCGCCTTTTTGGAGGAACTGAACAAGGCAATCGGCAAGCAGCGCGTGATTGTGAGCGTGGACGCGATACACGGGAAGATTGCCGTCAAAGGCTGGACGGAGACCGTGGACATTCCGCTCATCGACGGCGCGAAAGAGGCAGAGAAGTACTGCTCGGAACTGCTGTTCACCTGCGTGGAAAAAGAAGGCTGTATGCAGGGGACGGACATGGAGGCCGTGCGCGCGCTGCGCTCCGCCGTAAGGTGCCGCGTGGTGGCGGCGGGCGGCGTGCATTCGCTGGAGCAGGTGGCGGAACTGGAATCGCTCGGCTGCGACGTGCAGTTGGGCATGGCGCTGTACACGGGCGCGGTGCGCCTGCCGGACGCTTTCATCTCCTGCCTGAACTGGAAAAAGACGGGCGACCTGATTCCCGTGATTGCGCAAAGCCCCGCCGGGGAAGTGCTGATGACCGGCTACGCGAACCGCGAGGCTTTTGCGCGCTCGTTCGAGACGGGAAAACTCACGTTCTACAGCCGCACGCGCGGCGCGCTGTGGACAAAAGGCGAGACGAGCGGGCATTTCCTTGAGCTGGTCAGAATGCGCGCCGACTGCGACCGCGACAGCGTGCTCGCCACGGTCATTCCGCACGGCGGCGTGTGCCACACGGGCAGCTTCACCTGCTTCGGCTCCGACCCCGACGAAAAATCGTCCTTGGAGCGGCTCGCCGCCACTATCCGCGAGCGTTTTGCCAATCCGCGCCCCGGCAGCTACACCGCCACGCTCGACGCAAAGCGCGTGCGCGAGAAAATCATGGAAGAGGCCGAGGAACTGTGCGACGAGGCGGAGACCAGGGACGACGTGATTTGGGAGGCGGCGGACTTGCTGTACTTTGTGAGCGTCCTGCTGCACAAAGAGAACGTGACCTGGCAAGACGTGTACGACGAGCTTGACCGCCGTCACAAGGAGAAATAGGAGCATCAGATGGCAGGCATTTCAATCCGCGAAAAATATGGCGACATCCTCACGCAGCTCACGCAGCTCTCGGTGGCGGCAGACCGCATCGACGAGACGAACGTCTATCAGAAAGCGAATCCGCACACGCGCCGCTTCATCGACAAACTGGTGAGCGACCACTTGGCGGAAGGCAGCCGGCTTGAGAACAAGGCGAACTGGCGCGCGTTCTACGACGCGGTGCAGGCGGGAAAGTCCGGGCTGATTCTCATGGAGCATTACAGCAACGCCGACCTGCCCGCGCTCTGCTGGCTTTTGGACCACGACCTGGGCGAGGAAGGCAGGGTGCTTTCGCGCAACATCGTCGCCATTGCGGGCATGAAACTGAACGAGGCGGACCCCGGCGTGAAGGCGTTTGCGGAGAGTTTCAGCCGCGTGGTCATCTACCCCACGCGCTCGCTCACCAAGGCGGAGGAACGCGCGCAAAGCGAGGAGGAGCGCCTGAACGAGGAGAAGAAGGCGCGCACGATAAACCTTGCGGCAATGCGCGCCATGGACAAGTGCAAGCGCGACGGCGAAGTCATCCTCGTGTTCCCCAGCGGAACGCGCTACCGCCCCGGCCACCCCGAGACGAAACGCGGACTGCGCGAAATCGACAGTTACCTGCGGATGTTCGACGTGATGATTTTGGTGACGATTAACGGCATGATTTTAAGCATCGACCCGGACAACCCCGACGACATGCTCGCGGACAAACTTGAGCGCGCCGTGCAGGTCTTTGCCGCAAGCCCCGTCATCACGTGCAAGCAGTACCGCAAGGACTACCTCGCCACGCTGCCCGCCGACTGCCCCGACCCCAAGCAGGCGATGATTGACCACGTAATGGAACAGTTCGACGAGCAGCACGCGGAAATAGAGAAACGGCTCTAGCGCGTCGCCGCGCTATTCCATCTGCTCCAGTTTGTGCTCCAACTCCACGATTTTGGTGTGGATGTAATGGTCGGCGGTGTATTTCTCAAGGATTCCCATCGGCTTGCCCTGCTCGTCCACGATGCAGACGGCTTCGGTGTCGTGCTCGGCAAAAAGCTGGTAGGCGTCGGGCAGCGGCATGTTCGGCGTGCAGATGGCGGCGGGCTTTTCCATCAGCTCAAAGGCCGGCATCATCTCGGCAAAGGACCCGATGTGCATCGCTTCCTTTATGTGCGTGAGCGAAATCTGCCCGGTCAGCAGGCCGTCCTTGCCGCGCACCTCGTAGTTCATGTTCTCGTGCTCGGAAAAACTGCGGATAAGGTTGCCAATCCGCTCGTCCTCGTTGACGATGGTGTAGCTGGTCGATTGGCACACCGGCATACCGCCCGTCGTGATGTCCGCCACGCGCGTGTTCCGGATGATGTCCTCCTCCGTCACGTTCAGGCCGACCTCGCCCGCCTTGCTCACGCCGTACTTCACGCAGATTGGCCCGAGAATCTGCACGATGAACGTGGTCGCCGTGATAATCAGCATAATCTGCGGGCCGATTGAGTCGGGAAAGTCGTTGCCCGCCGCAATGCTCAGGCCGATTGCCACGCCCGCCTGACTGAGCAGGCAGAAGGGCAGCCAGCGGCGCACCGTCCCGGGGGCTTTGGTGAGCCGCGCGCCCAGACGCGCGCCAATCGTCTTGCCGAGCGTGCGCCCGCCCACGTAGAGCAGCACGATGAGCGCGAAGAAGGGCGTCAGAATCCACACGTTCAGTTTTGCCCCCACGGTAACGAAAAAGAGCACGTATATCGGCGGCGTGAACCGCTCCACCAGTTTGAACAGCGGGCGCGTCTTTTTCTGCGCGAAGTTGGTCATAAAAAAGCCGGTGAACATCGCCGCGAGCATGTGGTCAAGGTTGAGCAGGTCGCTGATGCCCGTGCTCAGGAACAGCACGCCGAGCGAGAAGCCCAGGACGCGCCCGTCGTCGTCCATCGTGTGCTTGAGAATCTGGGCGAGGACGAAACCGGCGGCAAGCCCGAGCGCAATCGAACCGAAGATGTCGTAGGCAATCGCGCCCAGTTGCGCCGCAAAGGAAATGCTGCCCCCGCCGAGCAAGGGCGCGGAGATGGTGGCGGCAATGGCGTACAGAATGAGCGCAACCGCGTCGTCCATCGCGACAATGCCCAGAATCGTGGTGGTGAGCGGGCCTTTGGTGCGGTACTCGCGCAGCACGTCCGTGGTGGCGGCGGGCGCGGTGGCGGCACAAATCGCGCCGAGCAGCAAGCCGAGCGCGGCGGAATACGGCAGGTTTCCCGTGAACGCGAACGCCGCCCCGCCCGTCAGCAGGCCGACCACGAAAAAGGGCGTAACCGATTCGCCGAGCAGAATGCCCACGAACTGCTTGCCGTATTTTTTGATGATGTCGATTTTCAGCTCCGCGCCCACCAAAAAGCCGATGAGCGACAGCGCAATCGTGCTGACGGGATTGAGCGCGGCAATCGTCTCCTGCCCGAGTGCCCACGTCCCCGAAACGCCCAGCACGATGCCCACCACGATGTAGCCGACCACCTGCGGAATCTTCAGCCGCTGGAAGAGCCGTCCCCCCGCCGACCCGAAAAAGAGCATGATGCCCAGAAGCAGCACGAAGCGCGCGCCCGAAAGCGTGAGCATCTGCATGGACGGCGGCAAAAGGTGCGCGAAAGGATTTTCCATGACGTTCCTCGGATTTTCAGTTTTTTTCAGTATAGCGACTTTTGCTGTTTGAGAAAAGACACAAATATGCTATACTGACCGCGCATTGCAATGCAAATGCATGAGGAAGGTAATACAATGAGAAAACTGATGGTAGTTGTCGCGGCAGTGTTGTGCGGTTCGTTCCTGTTTGCGGCGGATTTTGA
>JAFLSP010000043.1:4276-8327 GCA_022510885.1 Treponema sp.
TGGTAGTTGTCGCGGCAGTGTTGTGCGGTTCGTTCCTGTTTGCGGCGGATTTTGAGCGCGGCACGATGGTATACGTGGCAGAAAAGACGGCAAAGCTCAAATCATCGACGGGGCTGTTTGCCAAGACGGTGGCGACCGTGAGTTACGGCGACATTGTGACCATTGTCGAGGGCGGCGCGAAGTTCTCACAGGTGGAGTTCGGCGAGGCGACCGGGTGGATTAAGAATACCGCGCTCTCCGCACAGCAGGTCGTTACCGAGAACAGTCCGACCGTGCGCCAGTCTGCCGAAGAGCTTGCCCGCGCCGCAAAGGAAGCCGCCGCAACCACCGCGGATTCGGCAAAAGACGCGCTCTCTTCCGCGAGCGACAGCCTGAAAAAAGTCGGTGAAGAAAGCAGCAAAGCCGCCGATGAAGTCAAGGGCGCGGCAACGGATATTGCCGGCCGACTCAAGGAAGCCGTCCAGGGCATAAAAGCGGCGTTCAGCGGCTCTGAGCAGGGAGAATAGCCAAAGCCGTTTTGTCAACCACCGTTTCGTTGCGCAATTGCAACACAAATTGAAGCCTTTGCGCTTTACTCCATCAGTTCGCGCACGATGTCGGCGGGGTTCTTTTCGTAGTAGAGCCAGCCGTAGAGGGCGGCGGCGGTGATGATTTTGCGGCCGTACTCGCGGGTTTCGGCGTAGGGGAGGGTCTCCAGGAAGAGGTCCATGCTGATGCCCGTGGCGCGGTGCAGCGATTTGCCCGTAGTGTTCCAGTCGCGCCGCGCGATGCGTACCCATTCGCGCACGTTGGAGAGACCGGCGTTATAGGCGAACGCGGCGAGCAGGGGTGCGTCGGTGCGACCAATCAGCTCCGCAAGGTAGTATGCGCCGAACCGCGTGTTGGTGGCAGGGGAGAGGATGTCGTAGTCGGTCACTTTGAGCTTGCGGGCGATGTCGGCGGCGGTACTGTCCATGAGCTGCGTCAGCCCTTTTGCGCCCGCGCTGCTTGCGATGCCCGCGTCAAAGAAACTTTCGCTGCGCACGAGCGCGTACAGCAGCCATTCGCTCAGGTCGTTTTCGGTGCAGGCGGCAGAAATCTCTTTGTCGTAGAAGCGCGGGAACATCAGTTCGAGCAGCTGGTGCGGGATTTTCTCCGCCGCGCTGTAGCGGGCGCGGCTCGCGATGCGCAGGCTCTGCACGCTGAAATTCTTGTTGTACATGCCGCAGCCGTTCAGGAACTGGCTTGCCTGCATCGCGCTTTCCGTGCCGATGCGCGCGCGGTATGTCTGCCATTCGCTGTAGATTTTCTGCGGAAAGCCGAACGCCGCGTATCCGGCGAGCAGTTGTTCCGCGTCCGGGTCGATGTCGGGCGTTCTGTCGCTTGCGGGCGCACAGAGGGTGTTCTCGATGAAGGTGCGGTCGGTCACGTTCAGGCGTTCGAGGGCGAGCACCTTGTAGTACAGGTCTGCGCCGCCGCTGAGCACGCGCGTGAATGCCGCCATCGCCTCGCGGGTCGGTACGCCGCCCGTGTTGTTCACCAAGCCGTCCTCCAAAAGGCGGCCGGCGATGTAGGCGTAGCGGCCGAACGTATCTTCGGACGCTTTGTGCTCGATGACGTGCCAGATGTCGTAGAAGTCCTGCCACTGCTGATGAGAGAGCAGCAGTTCCGAAAGCGACTCAAAGAAATCGTCAAAGTAGGCGGGGTCGTGCCAGGTGCCGCAATACTGTTTGAGCGAGGCGAGCGTGTCCGCGGCGGAGTTGCGCAGCTGCACGTTCAGCAGGTACCACAGCGCGTTGTCGTACTGCGAGCCATCTGCCGCCGCCTGCATCGCGCTCCGAAAATGGCTGACCGCCTGTCCCGCGTAGCGTCCCGCCTTGTCGTACAGGCGGCCGGCGTAGAAATGCGCATAGAACTGCGTCTCGCCGGTCAGCTGCCGCGCGTAGCGGTCAAACTTGATGGCGGCGGCGTAGTAGTCGGTGGTGCCGTACAGCGCCGCCTTGCCCATGTCGGAGACGATGAGCGGCGGGATGTCGCCGCCGACCTCCTTGCATACGGCAAACATACGGTCGATGTCGCCGTATGCGCCATAGTAGCGGCGGCGGTACACGGTGGTGCGGTACTCCATGAGCAGTTGCCGTGGCGAGAGGACGGCTTCCGCCTGGTTGGTGCTGTCAAGGCTGATGGGCTTGACGGGGCTTTCTGCGACAAATCCGATGTTGCTTGTCGCATCGTCCGCGCCCGTCTTTGCGGCGGCAGATTCCGCGCTTGCGTTGAGGTACTTCTCGTACAGCTCAAGGTGCTCAGAAGAAAGGGCGCGGTGCAATATCCAGGTATAGAGGTCGTCCTCAAAGCGGCTGTCGTTCTTTTGCAGCATGGCGTTCAGGCGCAGGCGCACCAGTCCGTTCGGCGCGGTGAGGAGGTCGATATGCTCGGTGTACAGGATGATGAGCGAGGGTTCGTTGTCGCGTTCAAGTTCCGCACAGGCGACGAGCAGGGCATTGTCGTCGCTCCAGTTTGTCACCAGATACTTGCAGGCTTCCACGCGCTCGCGCACGTTGCCGAACTGCGTGAGGGCTTCGGCACAGCGGCGGCGGGTCAAATCCGTGCCTTTTTTCAAGCCTTCTTTGAACAGGCGCACGGCGTTCTTCTCGTCGTTCTGGTCGGCGGCGTGCAAAGCCATGAAGTAGTCGGACTGCCCTTTGAACTGCCGTTGCGGAGATGCGCCGTTGCAGGAGAGCAGGAGTTGTGCCGCAAGGACGGTCGCCAGCGCAAGCCGATGACCGCCGTGATGAAATCCTTTCAACCGCGCTCCTTACTCTTCGGGAATCAGGATGTCCGTTCCCGAAATGATAAAGTCAGGGTTCTTGATGTTGTTGTAGCGCGCGATGCGCGGATACCGCCACGGGTTCTTGTAGTATGCTTCCGAAATATCCCACAGCGTGTCGCCCCACTTGATGCGGTAGCGGATGTCGCCTGTCGCGCCCGTCGTCTTGGGCTTTTCTGCCGGCACGGGTGCAGGCGCGGGAACGACCAGCTCCGGCTGCGGCGCGACCACGATTTTGTCCTCTTCGGCTTCGGGCGCGACGGGCGAGGGCACCGTCCAGTCGGGGTCGTCTTTTGCATCTTCTTCTGCGGGCTGTAGGTCGAGCGGGACTTTGCGCAGCGGCGCAATCCATTCGTCGTTGCGGCGGCTGTGCTTGCTCCAGTTTTTCCAGTTGTATTTTGACGGAATGACGAACAGCACCAGAATCGTCGCAATGATGCAGATAATCGCGCAGATGATGCAGATGGTAACGGGAACGCGCGTCTTTTTTACCGTTTCGTCCGCCTCGTTGTCGTCGTACATGGTGGAATGTTTGCCTTCCATGGTCTCCTTGTCGTACAGGTCGGAGAAATCCATTGCGGAGGACGCTGCCGCGTCTGCCGTCATGGCAAGGTCATCATCTGTATCGTCCGTCTCGTCCTCGTCGTCTGCTTCGCTTTCTTCGTCCTCGGAAGCCTCATCGTCATCGGTCGGCTCTTCCGCGTCTTCTGCTGCGGCGGACGTGAAGTCCTCAGTTTCGGTCTCTTCCGTTGCGGTATCGTCGGTCGCCGCGTCGTCTTCCAAATCGTTGAAATCGGGCAGACTGAATGAGTCGTCGTCCGCTTCGGTCGTATCGGCGTTGTCTGCCGTTTCTGTCTCCGTTGTTTCCGCAAGGTCGGTGTCGCCGTTCTCGTCAGTGTCGTCTTCCAGATTCGTAAAATCGGGGAGGTTCGCGCTTGCAGGTTCTATTTCCGTTTCCGTCACCGCTGCGGGGTCGAAACTGTCGTCGGGTTCGGTCACGTCGGAGACATCCGCGATGGGGTCGTCCGTTGCTTCGCTTGCGGTCGTTTCCAGCTCAAAGTCATTCGTTGGCTCTGCAACGGTTTCCGCCGGTTCGTCGGCTTCGTTTGCGGGCGATTCCAGACTGCTGAAATCGGGCAAATCAGAGGTTTCCAGCTCAAAATCATCGGCGGGTTCAGCGATGGTTTCCGTCTGCTCGATGGTCTCGCCTGCGGGTGCTTTCAAATTGCTGAAGTCGGGCAGGTC
>JAFLSP010000043.1:8427-12149 GCA_022510885.1 Treponema sp.
GAAGTCGGGCAGGTCAAGTGAGATGTCGTCCAGGTTGAAGTCGCCGCCTGCGTTTTGCGGTTCGGGCGCGGCTGTCGTTTCCGTGGTGGCGGAATCGTCGAAAGGCGGCAGGTCAAGCGTGATGTCGTCTAAGTTGAAGTCATCGGTACTTGCTGGCTCTTCCGCCGCGACAGTCGGCTCGTTCGCGGTCGCTTCCTGCGCTTCGAGCGCGGCAAGTTCGTTTGCGTCGATGGCAGTCTCGGCAAGGGTAAAGTCAGGCTCGCTGTTCTCGCGCTCGGCAAGGGTGCGGCTCACGAGGTTTACTTGCGTCTCGCTCCTTGCGCCCGTCTCGTCGTCGAGCACCTTGGCGGTCAGCTCGTTGTTCTCGTCGAGGCTCACGGAAAGGTGCAGGGTCGGCTCGCCGTTGGGGTGGGGATTAAGCTTGGTTACTTCCAGCGTGTCCACGTACTCCGCGTCGGTCATGGATGCTGTGTCGGAACGGTACAGGTCGATTTGGACTTTCGTCTGATTGTCCTTTACGGTCGTCACGTCCAGGGTGCGACTCTTTGCTTCGCCTTCTTCGAGAATGGGATAGAACGTGCCGTCCGCCAGCTTAATTCCGATTGTTTTCATGCCTTTTCCCCACTTGCCACGGCGATTTCCGGGCGTTTATGTTGTGCCGACTTATCGTTTGTACGACGTGCCGGGCGTGTTGCTGTAGGCGTATTCCTTGATGTCCACCAGTTCGTTCACGGTCGTGCCGAATTTCTCCGCGATGTTGTACGTGCTCGTGCGGAACAGGTTGTCGTTGTCGTCGTACTTGTAAATCTTGCGCACGACCAGTCTGTTCACGGCGTTGTACGTCTGCTCCTCGGTCACGGTATTCTTCGCGTCAAAGCGGTAGACTGCCCGTTTGAAGGGCATATCCGCCGCGTTGAAGAACGTCACCTCGGCGAGCTTGTCCGCGTCGTTGTAGGAAAGGATGCGTTTCTCCTCAAGGGTGCCGTCCGCACCGTACTGCGCGATTTCGGCTTCGCGGTCTTTGTCGTCGTACTTGGTAATTATGCGGTTGAGCAGCACGCCGTCCGCGTCATAGTACGATTCTTCCGCCTGTTTGCCCGTGTACTTCCAGATTGATTTGTTTGTCAGCACGCCGTCCGCGCTGTACTGCGATTCCTCGGTTTTGTTGCCGCTCGCGTCGTACACGGCGACCACTTTCCAGTTGACTTTTCCGTCGGCAGTCGCGCACGTGGTCGCGACGAGCCGTCCGTTCGCGTCGTACTCGTAAGCCACCCGGTCAACAACCACGTCCTTGGCCGTCAGTTCCAGCGATTCCATCTCGCGTCCGTTCGCGTCAAAGACATGGACGAATTTCGCCGCCGGAGAGCGGTAGTAATCGCCGAATTTCTCGCTGATAGTGTAGGTCGTCTTGGTGTATTCGCGCGTGCCGTTTTTCACCGGGAGCGACGGCGCGGTGTCGAATGCGTACAGATGAGCGGCCAGGACGGCACAAGAGAAAAGCAAGACTGTCTTTTTCATAGTTCCCCCTATTGAGATAACAAGTCTTTTAAATAGTCGGTGCATTTAAATCCCACCTTGAATGATTGTATATCATTTTTGGCGATATGATAAGGGATATTTTGCGCGGATTTTCCGAATTCGGCGCGGGCGGAAAAGGGCCGGCACAATGCCGACCCCTTGCTCTCATTTATACAATGTGTCCAGCCAGTCGAACGCCAGCTTCTGCTGTTCCGCCGGGAACGAATGGGTCAGCCCCTCGTTCATCGTGGTAACGAGCTTGTCGTCCGCACCGTTCGCCTGCCAGATTTTGCGCATCTTCGCGTAGGCGTTGTTCGTGCCTTCCACGGGATTGACGGCATCGCGGTCGCCGGAGATGAAATACATCGCCTTGGGCGCGGCAAGCCCCGCCACGTCGGGATAGTCAAGGTATTTGGCAATCGTGGGGTGCAGCATGCTGAACGCGCTGTTGCCCTTGAGCTGTCCGTCGTCCGCGACGATGTGGTCTTTCATCGTGCCAATCCAGCAGACGGACACGCCCGCCGTGATGTCGTCGCTGATTGCCGCCAGCTGCCAGGCGCGGAAGCCGCCCATGCTGAATCCCACGCACGCCACTTTGTCGCGGTCAACCTCGGGCAATGACGCAAGGAACGCTGCCGCGCGGCAGTCCTCCTGCGCGATGATGCCCGCAAAGCTCGTGCCCATGTTGAACAGATTGGACGCAAGGCTCTGCTGTGACTCCGTTTTGAAGCCCTTGACGGAGCGGTCGCCCCAGCCGAATGCGTCAAAGCTCAGCACCACGTAGCCGCGTTTCGCCAGCTCGTCGCCGGGGAACAGCTCGCTGAAATAGGTCTTTGCCCAGTCCTGCGCGAGCGTGAGGCGTTCCTTGTCCGTGTCGCTCTTTCCGAACGGTCTGACCATCTTTTCCTTGCCGATTCTGAAATTCGAGCCGTGGTCGTGCAGCATGAGCGCGGCGGGGAATTTCTGATTTTTCGCTCCGTTGGGGACGAGCAGGTAGGCGAGCACGCGGCTTTCCGCGCTGATGTTGAAGACTATTTTTTGCGCCGTGTAACCGTCGCGCTTTTCGCTTTCGATAACCGTCATGTCGAACGGCGTGTCGTCCTCGTTCTGGATAATCAGCTCGCGCGCCTTTTCCAAGCCCGCTTTCTTCCATGCGACGGGGTCTGCGCCGTCTTTCCAGCCGAGCGAGAACGTCATGCGCGCCTTGAGTGCCTCATAGAACGTGGGAAGGCAGCGGTCGGACGCATTGATTTCCTGCGTGACGTACTTGTCGCCGCCCTTTGCGAACGTAGGCAGCACGAACAAAGCCGCCGCCGCAAACAAGATGACTACCGCCAGTGCAATACCTGCTTTCTTCATACGATTTCAATTCCTCCTATAGGATGCAGAATGCTTTTTTCTATTTAAATATTGTACCACAGAACAACAAAAGCGCAAGAAAAAAGCCCCGGCTTTCCGGGGCTTTGTCGGCAGACAGCGGCTAGTAGTTCGCTTCTGCGTGAATCTCGAAGTAACTCTGCGGGTGGTCGCAGACCGGACACATGTTCGGCGCTTTCTTGCCGATGATGATGTGTCCGCAGTTGCGGCACTGCCAAATCGTGTCGCCGTCGCGGCTGAACACCAGTTCTTTGTTCACGTTGTCAAGCAGCTTGCGGTAGCGTTCCTCGTGCTTCTTCTCGATTGCCGCGACCATCTCGAACAGTTTTGCGATGCGGGTAAAGCCCTCTTCCTTTGCCGTCTTTGCGAACCCGTCGTACATATCAGTCCACTCGTAGTTCTCGCCGTCGGCCGCATCTTTCAGGTTGTCTGCCGTGGTGGGAACGTCGCCGCCGTGCAGCAGCTTGAACCACACTTCCGCGTGCTCCTTTTCGTTCGCCGCCGTCTCCAGGAAAATCGCCGCAATCTGCTCGTAGCCTTCTTTTTTCGCCTTGCTCGCGTAGTACGTGTATTTGTTGCGCGCCTGCGACTCGCCCGCGAACGCCGTTTGCAGATTCTTCTCCGTCTGTGTGCCTTTCAGATTTGGTGTTTCCATAAAATACCTCTTTCATGGAAGTATACGGACATTCCCGCCAAAAAGCAAGCATCTGCGCCTCGTTTTCCGCACGAATTAGCGATAAGTAACAGCCTGTCCTCCATTCCGACAAAAAACGGCGGCATGTTCATGCCGCCGCTCGCAAATGCCGTTCTGCGTGACTACAGGTTGT
>JAFLSP010000044.1:0-3770 GCA_022510885.1 Treponema sp.
CCCTTTCCTTCCCGCCGAATCTGCGCTATACTGAAAGGCATGGCTGACTATCACGTATTTCCCGACGCGCCCGAAGGCACACCCGTAAGCAACTTCGTGCATCTGCACGTACATTCCGACTACTCGTTGCAGGACAGCTGCGCCACGCTGGACGGACTGGTGGCAAAGGCAAAGCGGCTCAATATGAGCGCGCTCGCGCTGACCGACCACGGCAATATGTTCGGCGCGCTCAACTTTGAGCATCTGTGTCATGCGAACGGCATCAATCCGATTGTGGGCGAGGAGTTCTACGTCGCCTACGGCAGCCGGCGCGAGAAAAATACCGTTCCCTACTCGCGCAAAGGCGAGAACGGTGACCGGCAGGCGCGCTACTTTCACCTGATTCTGCTGTGCGAAAACCAGAAAGGGTACGAGAATATGTGCTGGCTGTCGTCGCTCGCGTTTACCGAGGGAATGTGGTTCAAGCCGCGCATCGACTTTGAGCTGCTGGAGAAATACCACGAGGGACTTATCTGCTGCTCGGCGTGCGTCGCGGGCGAGCTTCCGCAACTGCTGCTGGCGGGCAAGGACGACGAGGCAAAAGAAGTCGCGCTCGCCTACAAAAATCTCTTCGGCAAAGACCGTTACTACATCGAATTGCAGGACCACGGGCTTGACGAGCAGAAATTCGTCAACCGCAAGCTCATCGCCCTCGCGCGCGAACTGGACATCCCGCTCGTCGTCACGAACGACATCCACTACGTGGAGCAGGAGGACTGGGAGGCGCAGGACTGTCTGCGCTGCATCGGCTTTCAGAACAAGATGAACGAGCCGCACCAGACGATGGGCGGCGACTTGCACGAGTGGTATTTCAAGACGGAGGCGGAGATGCGCGCGCTTTTCCCCGACGTGCCGGACGCCTTCGACAACACGGTGAAAATCGCCCGTATGTGCAATCTGACGATTCACCAGTACAAGACGCAGGAACTGAAGGACTGCCTGCCGCGCTTTGAGCTGCCGCCGGAATTCCGCACGCACGGCGACGACTACCAGAGCGACCAGAACGACTACGTGCGGCATTTGGTGGAGGAAGGACTGAAAACCCGCTACCCGGAGGTGACGGAGGAAATCCGCGCGCGCGCCGAGTACGAGCTGGGCGTCATATTCAGCATGGGATTCAGCGGCTACTTCCTCATCGTGTGGGAATTCATCGACTGGGCGAAAAAGCACGGCAAGCCCATCGGCCCGGGGCGCGGCTCGGGCGCGGGGTCGCTCGTCGCCTACGCCATGCGGATTACGGACATCGACCCGTTCCGCTACAAACTGATTTTTGAACGGTTCCTGAACCCCGAGCGCGTCTCCATGCCGGACTTTGACGTGGACATGGACTACGATTTCAGGCAGGACATCATCCAGCACACGCGCGAACTGTACGGCAACGCGCAGGTGGGACATATCGTCACGTTCGGCACGCTCAAACCGAAGAACGTCATCGCCGACGTGGGACGCACCCTCAACATTCCGCTCTCGGAAGTCAACATGCTCAAGAGCAAGGTCTCGCAGAACCTCAAGGCGAAACTCAAGGACTGCTTTGACCCGCCGAACGAAAAATTCCCCGACGGCGGACAGCTCGCCGAATTCCGCCACGACCCGCGCTACGAAAAACTGTTCGACCTCGCCGAAAAACTGGAAGGCTGCAAGCGCAACACGGGACTCCATGCATCGGGCATGGTCATCGGACTGACGGCGCTGCCCAACTGGGCGCCGGTCTTTATGGATAAGACGGGCGAAGTGGGCGTGCAGTACACCATGGACATCATCGAGCCGTGCGGACTGGTCAAGATGGACTACCTCGGGCTGAAGACACTCTCGCTCATCCGCTACGCCGAGGAAATCATCAACAAGCACCGCAAACCGGACGAGCCGGTCTTCTCCTGCGAGGACGTGAGCGAGACGGACGAAAAGACCTTCGACCTGTTCTGCCGCGGCGACACGACCGCAATCTTCCAGTTCGAGTCGCCGGGAATGCAGAAGTGGCTCAAGCAGCTTAAGCCACGCAGCATAGAGGAACTAGTCGCCATGAACGCGCTCTACCGTCCCGGCCCGATGGACTACATCCCGCAATACATTGAGGGCAAGTGGAAGCCGGAGACCGTCCACTACCCCGACCCCTGCCTGGAGGACATCCTCAAGGAGACCTACGGGGTCATGGTCTACCAGGAGCAGGTCATGCAGGTGGCACAGCGGATTGCGGGATTCTCGCTCGGCGAGGCGGACATGCTGCGGCGCGCGATGGGCAAGAAAAAGCCCGAAGTCCTGCTCGGCAAGAAAAAGGAATTCATCGAAGGCGCGCTCAAACAGGGATTCTCCGAGCGGCACGCGGAAGAGATTTTCGACATCATGATTCCCTTCGCGGGCTACGGATTCAACAAGTCGCACGCGGCGGCGTATTCCGTGGTCGCCTACCGCACGGCATGGCTCAAGGCAAACCGCCCCGCTGAATTCATGGCGGCAAACCTGACCAACGAAATCGCCTCCGCCGACAAACTGCCCGAGTACATCGAAGAATCGCGGCGCATGGGCATTCCCGTTGACCCGCCCGACGTGAACCGCTCGGACGTAATTTTTACCGTAATGGACGGGCACATCGTTTTCGGGCTGAAAGGCATCAAGGGCGTGGGTGACGCGGCGGCGCGCGCGGTGGTGGAAGAGCGCGAGGAGCACGGGCCGTACAAAGATTTCATCGACTTTGTGGAGCGCGTCTCGCGCAAGACAGAGGACAACAAACGGCTCGTCACCGCGCGCACCGTGGAGGCGATGATAAAAACCGGCACGTTCGACTCGCTCGGGCAGAACCGCCCCACGCTGCTCGCCAATCTTGAGCGCGTCGTCGCCTACTGCGAGCAAAAGAACAGCGGCGGCGAATTCGGACAGGCGAGTCTCTTTGAGGATTCCGGCGAAAAAGAGTTCGCCGACTACGAATTCGAGCAGGTGGAGGACACCACGCGCATGGCAAAACTCGCCGAAGAGAAAGAACTCATCGGCTGCTATATCTCCGGGCATCCGCTCGACGACTACCGCAAGGCCGCCGAGCACACCACGCTCAACTCCCGGACGATGCTGCGCGAAGCCCGCTCCGTGCAGGCAGAAAAGGATGCGCGCGAGGCAGCCGGCGCAAGCGATTGGCAGCTGCGCGGCGTGGGAAAAACCTATATCGCGCTCGGCATGATAAGCAACCTGCGGCAGGTCACCACGAAGAAAGGCCCGCAAATGGCGTTCGCGAACCTGCAAGACTTCCACGGCACGGTCGCGCTCACCTTCTTTACCGATACGTGGGAAAAACTGCGCGACCGCGTACACGACGATGCCGTGCTCGTCGTCAAGGGAAAAATCGACGTGCGGCGCGGCATTGACCAGGCGAGTCTGGTCGTGGACGCGCTGGAGGACGTGGAGACCCTGCAATCGCGCGTCATGCAAGAACTGCACATCCAACTGGAAGACGGCATCACCGAGGAGCGACAGCTGTTCGAGCTTAAAGAACTGCTGTTCGGCAAGTCGGGCAACTGCGCGGTCTACCTGCACATCGACAGCGGCGAGCAGTCGTACACCGTGCGGGCGAACAGCCAGCTTACCGCACCGAGCGACCCGGCGTTTGTCAATGCCCTGGCGAGTCTGCCTTTTGTGCGCGAGGTATGGACGGCGTAGCCGCCCCGCAAAGGAGCGCGGAAAATCCTTTGTCGCATCACCGCGACTGCATAGTGTCGCACCGTGCGACTACAGAATGTCGCACG
>JAFLSP010000044.1:3870-11805 GCA_022510885.1 Treponema sp.
GTCGCATCACCGCGACTGCATAGTGTCGCACCGTGCGACTACAGAATGTCGCACGACGCTCCATTAGAATGAAGGACGGTACTTCATTCTAATGGAGCGTCGTTTTCCCTTGACTTTCCGCGTGATTGCCCCTATGGTGTAGGTATGCCGATTGCACGTTTGTTTCAGATTCTTGCGCAGCTCATCTCGCTCTACACGCTGCTGTGCACGGTGCGCGTCCTGCTCACCTGGTTTCCCGGCGCGCAGTACAGCGCGGTCGGGCGGATACTGTCGTCGCTCTGCGACCCCTACCTGAACCTCTTTCGCCGCCTGCGCTTCCTGCGCGTGTCGATGTTCGACCTGTCGCCGGCCGTCGCGCTGTGCGTGCTGATTGCCGCCGCGCACGTCCTGGGGAATCTTGCCGCCGCGCGCACGTTCACGCTCGGCGCGCTGCTGGCGACCGTGCTCTACCTCGTCTGGTCAATCGCCTCCTCAATCCTCGGCTTCCTGATTCTGCTGCTCGTCATCCGCCTTGTCGTCCTGCTCCTGCGCAAGGACGGCTACGGCTCGATGTGGGACAGCCTTGACCGCTCGCTCAGCCCGCTCGTATTCCGCATCACCGCCACGTTCACGCGCGGCAATCCCGTGCCGTACAAGACCGCGCTGATTATCGCCATCGTCAGCGCAATCGTCTTTGCGGTCGCGCTCCGCGTTGTCATCATGATGCTGATAGTCTTCTGCCAGCGACTGCCTCTCTGACGGAAGCGCAGTCGCGCTATACTTTTCCCGCGTATGAAAGTGTCAGAAATCCTGAATGCGGTCAGTTCGCTTGCCGGGGTGGGACCGGCGACGGCGGCATTGCTCGCAAACCTGAACATCTTTACCGTGAGCGACTTGCTCCAGTGGTATCCGCGCGACTACGAAGACCGCACACGGCGCATTTCCCTCGCGGACGCATACCGGCAGAACGTCAAGGCGCACACGATTGCGCAGGTCGTGGCGCACGAATGGTTCGGTTACGGGCAGATGAGGACGCTCAAACTGCTTGTCTCGGACGGCTCGCTGCGGGCGGAACTCGTGGCGTTCAACCGCGCTTTTTTGGAGAAGTCGCTCCCCGTCGGTGCGATTGTCGCCGTAACGGGAAGATTTGAAGAGAAATACGGACGGATACAGTGCACGGCCTTTGAAGCCGAAAAGATTGCCGACGGCGGTAACCTCGCCGATTTTGCCGACAGCCCCGTTCCGAACAGCCGCGTGTTCCCGCGCTACCACCTGACCGAAGGACTGAGCCAGAAGACGCTGGGCAAGGCGGTCGCCACCGCACTCGCAAAATACGCGCTCGGCATAGAGAATGAGTTGCCCGACGATGTGATTGCGCGGCGCGGACTGCTTCCCAAGGCACAGGCACTACGGCAGATACACCAGCCGCAGACGATGGCAGAGGCGGAAGAGGCGCGACGGACGCTTGTCTACGAGGAACTGTTCCTGTTCCAGACGGCGCTCGCGCGGCGGGCAATCGCGCACCGCGGCTCGCTTCCTGCCCTTGATGCGGACGCAATTACGCAGCCGACACAGCCACCCGTCAGCACGGAGGACTTTGCCGCGCAACTCTCCCCGCGCCAAAAGCAGTTGCTCGACCGTCTGCCCTTTCCGCTTACCGACGACCAGCGCGCCGTCATCGCGCAGATGAACGAGGACATCGACAAAAACTACGCCGCCTCGCAGAAAAACACGCGCCCCTTTGCCATGCGCACGCTCTTGCAGGGCGACGTGGGCAGCGGCAAGACGCTCGCAGCGTTTTTCGTATGCTTGCGCGTCATCGACTACGGCAGCCAGTGCGCCTTTATGGCACCCACCGAAATCCTTGCCCGCCAACATGCCGAAAACGCCGCGCGGCAGCTCGAATCGCTGCACGTGCGCGTGGCGTACCTGACGGGCACCGTGACGGCGGCGGGCAGACGACAACTGCTCGACGCACTCAAAGCGGGCGAAGTCGATTTGGTCATCGGCACCCACGCGCTCTTTTCCAAGCACGTGCAGTACCGCGACCTCGCGCTCGCCGTGATTGACGAGCAGCACCGCTTCGGGGTCATGCAGCGTTCGGCGATTATCGACAAAGGGCGCACGAGCACCGATGCCATACTGCGCGAGCCGAACCTTCTGATGATGAGCGCGACTCCCATTCCGCAGACGCTCGCGCTCACCGTGTTCGGCGACCTCGACGTGCGCACTATCCGCACCATGCCGGTCGGGCGCAAGCCGGTGCAGACCTACCTCGTGCGGCAGGGCAACGAGCGCAACGCATACGAGGCCGTGCGCAAGGAATTACAGGCGGGACATCAGGCGTATTTCGTCTACCCCGCGATTGAAAAACAGCTGACCGATGACGGCGCGCAGAAGACCGCGCTCAAATCCGCGGAAGAAAGTTTCGCCGTTCTGAGCCAGCGCGTCTACCCCGGCTTCTCCGCCGCGCTTATCCACGGAAACATCGACGAGGACACGCAGAACCGCATTCTGACGGACTTTCGTGCAGGAAAAATTCAGATTCTGGTGGCAACTTCAGTCGTGGAGGTGGGCGTTGATGTTCCCAACGCGACGTGCATGGTCATTGAGCAGGCGGACCGCTTCGGCTTGGCGGCATTGCATCAGCTGCGCGGCCGCGTCGGGCGCGGGAACGCCCCTTCATTCTGTTTTCTGATTTACAGCGCAAAACTCACCGAAAGCGGCATCGCGCGCATGAAAATCCTCCGCGAGACCACGGACGGATTCAAAATCGCGGAGGAAGACCTGCGCCTGCGCGGACCGGGCGAAATCACGGGCACGGCACAGAGCGGCGACCTCACCTTTGCGATTGCCGACCCCGTGCGTGACACGGAACTTATGCAGCTGGCGCGCGCGGACGCATTTCGTTACGCCACGTAGGCTTCCAGTTTGCCCATTCTGCGCGGATGCTGCATCCGCACAATCGCGCGCTTTTCAATCTGCCGGATGCGTTCCTTGGTCAGATTGCACGTGTCGCCCACTTCTTTGAGCGACATTGGCTTGCCGCCTTCCAGCCCGAAGCGCATCCGCAGCACGTGCGCCTCCTCGGGGCGGAGCGTGTCCAGCGTCTCGTCGATGTCCCGCCGCATTTCCTTGTTGAGCATCTCCTCGTAGGGACTGACGTAGCGGGAGTCTTCCATAAGGTCGCCCACGGTCGTACCCTCACTATCGCTACCGCGCACCTGCGCGTCAAGGCTTACCATCTCGCGGTTGATATTCAGCATCTCGCGCACGTGACTTGCGTCCATATCCAGCATTTCGGCAACCTCTACAATCTCCTGCTCCTCGCTCTTGCCCGCGCCGAGCAGTTTGCGCGCGTGCTCAATCTGCACCAGCTCGTTCGCACGGTTGAGCGGCAGACGGATAGCGCGGCTTTTCTCGCAGATTGCCTTCAGAATGCACTGCCGAATCCACCACACCGCATACGAAATAAAGTGATAGCCTTTCGAACTGTCAAACTTCTCAATCGCCGTGAGCAAGCCGATATTGCCCTCGCTAATCAAATCGACAAAATCAAGACCGCCGCCCTGATATTTTCTCGCCACGTTCACCACAAAGCGCAGGTTGGCACTCACAATCTTGTCCTTTGCCGCCTTGTCGCCCGTCTTTGCCTTGAGCGCGAGCGCGTTCTCCTCCTCGCGGCTCATCAGCGGAATCTTGTGTATTTCTCTCAGATATATCGAAAGGATTGCCTCGTCGTTTATCATCATGTTGCTCCTTACACTATTCGTTTTCATATAAGATTAAGCAAATTTCGTGCCAAGTTATCCGACATTCTGATTTCCAGCCGATTTCCGAAAAAACACATAAAATTCGCAAATTTTTGACGATTTTCTTTGACTTTTCGGCGGGATTTTATTATTTTAAAGGCATCACGAGTATATTTTGACCCATAGACGTTCGATATACTCGGACTTCGTGTCATTTTGACACAAATATATGTTTCAATCAGTGGAGGCACATACATGAAACTCAAACCACTTGCTGACCGCGTTCTGCTCAAACAGGAAAAGGCGGAGACCAAGACTGCCAGCGGTATCATTATCCCCGAAACCGCGCAGGAAAAAACACAAACTGCAAAAGTCGAGGCTGTCGGACCGGGCACGGAAAAGGAAAAAATCACCGTTGCCGTGGGCGACCGCGTGATGTACGACAAGTATGCTGGCACGCAGGTCAAAATCGATGGCGAGGAATACCTCATCGTCAAGAACTCGGACATTATTGCGATTATCGAAAAATAGGCGTTTCCGCACGAGCCGTTCTGCTCGATTTTCGGTACTATGCGCTCAATCAAATCCCCGCAGTGTGCGGGGATTTTTATTTTGCCATCATCTTGCGCAACAGCCGTGCGTCCGCGTGAGTCGGATTGAGCGAAAGGCAGTATTCGAGCGAGAGCAGCGCGCCGTCCCGGTCGCCCGTGTCATTCTGAATCACGGCGGTGCGATAGAGGATGTCCGCCTTGGCGTTACTGCCGCGCGTCCTGCCTGCCGCAAGCCCGTACAAAGCAAGCGCATCCTTTTTTTCGCCCATACTGCTGTACATCATCGCCAGATTAATTGCAGACACGGGCGATGACACCGGCGAAATAGACGTAATCTGCGCGCGCGCGCTATTGCGGTGCAGACCGCCCGTCTCAAAGAGTACGTACTCGTACAGACGGCGGGCAGCGGTCACGTTACCGTCACGCAATGCAAAATATGCCGCGCACTCGCCCTCCCAAATTTCCATGCCGTGCACGCCTTTTGCCGCGCGGTCGCCGAACGTCCCGCGCAGGATTTCCGGTGGAATCACGGCGGTCGGAATTACCCGCTCGCCACCGAATACGTCAATCCGTACATCGGGAGCGGCGGGTTGCTCGTTATTCTCCAGGCGATAGCGTGCATCCAGATAATTCGTGAACAGCCGACGCGCGTCCTCAGTCTGCCCGTTGTCCAGCAACTCATGGACGGCAAGCTGCACCAACTTGGGCGGATACAGGCTTCGTCCTCGCTCGTTCTCTTCCAGAGCTTTCCAGATATATGCAATTCTCGCCGTCGTGGTCAGACCGGGATTATCCTTTTCATACAACAGAATCTGCGCGACCAGCAAATCTTCGTCTTTTTCGCCCGTTGCATCCTGCTGTTCGGCAAGCACGGTGTTCATGCGGGCAAGCGCGTCACTCAACAGAATCTTGGGACGGTCGTCATAGGCTTGCATGGCATGGGTGCGGAATTCCGTCAGCCGAAGCGTCCGCTCCAAATCAGTCATTTCAGGCGGCAATGAACTTTCGTAGGCAAAACGGGCGTAGGTAATCAGCCCAGGCACATACGAGCGCGCATTCGTCACTACGTCAAAAATCAAATCATAGGCATGCTGATAGTTCTTCTTTGACTGCTCCCACAATGCGGAATTCACCTTGACAGACGGAGGAATCTCCGCCGAATGCTCGCCCTTATACTGCAACACTACTTGCCGGGACCGCGCCGCGCTGTCCCGGTCGTCGAGCATCATGTAGGCATCGCTCGCCAGTTCCGCAGCAGCAGGGAGCAGGACCTCGCTGTGAATTTTGCTCAAATTGTCCAAACAGCGGTCATAGTTTCCAGCATCGTACTGCACGTATGCCCAAAACAGTTCTTCCGCCATCGAACGTGTCTCGTCGGGCTGCAAGGCTGCCGCGCGGTGATAGTCGCCCTGCAACAGACTCACGAGCGCGCTGTTCATCAGCCAACGTGTATTCTTCGTGCCGACGTAGGCATCGTAATACACCGAAGCGAGCGCAGTCTCGTACCAGCCGCTGTCCTTGAGCAAGCCTTCTGCTTTTTTGAGCGCCGCCTCGGCATACAGGGAGCCGTAGCGCGTCTCGGCAAGAATACGGCTTCGCTCAATCGCCTCGTCCAGGCGGTTCTCGCGAAGCAAAAACTGCGTATACACCGCCGCAAGTTCGGCATTATTGCGCAGGGCATTCAGACCGTTTCGTAAGACCGTTTCTGCACGGCGACGCTCGCCCAAGGTCACATAGCGACGGTAAATACCAAGCCGCGCGAACGCGCTGAACGCCTCTTTTTCGGCCTTTTTGAGCAGACGCATTGCATCCGCAGTCTGCCCCTGCCGAATGTATGCATCCACGTCGTCAAGCTGTGCGAGAAATGATTGCCCGTCAGACCGTGTACACGAAAAAAGAAAAACGCTCGCCACGCACAGGCAGAGCGCGATTCCGAGCCGTTTTTGCATTGCGTTGCATATCATAGTTAATTTTCGACTGTCTTTTTGATATTGTCAAGCACCGCGTTGATAAACTTATATGAATCGTCTTGTCCGTACTCTTTCGCGATTGTGATTGCCTCGTCAATCACAATCGAGGCGGGAATGTCCCTCTGATACACGAGCGCATAAACACTCATCCGCAAAATCGCGAGCGAAACTTTGTTCACGCGACCGAATTCCCACCCGTTCAAATGCTTGGCAATCCGCTCATCAATGTCCGACTGATGCTCCGCCACGCCAACAATGAGCATTCGCGCGAACGCACCGCTTTCCTCATCGACTGGCTTGCCTTTGTCGTTCTCTGCCCATGCCAGTTTGAGCACATCATCGAGCGGATTACCGCCAATATCCCAAGAATACAGACCTTGGAACGCAAGAACCCTACCTTTCCGCCGCGACATACTCTACCAATTGAGCAACTTGTCGAGCGCGTCACCCGTTTTCTTACGGTCAACGTTCTGCGGCGTGTCCAAAGCCTTTGTGATATCCTGCACAGCGGCAATCAAAAACTTACTTTGCATCTGCTGCGTCAGAAATTGCTCGATATACTTGTATACGGTAAACGTCGTATCCGGCTGCACCACATCACTCAAGCCAAGCAGCTTTACGCCGTACTTCTCCCGAACCGCATAAAATTGAAAGTTATCTGCGGTCTCGTTCAGATTTGAAATGTAGCCTACGTCACGGCTGAACAACTCCATCAACTCTTGATAACTGATGCCGAGCTGCTGCGCGTGCTGTGCCGTCTTGCTCACGATTAAATCACCGCCCTGATACGACGTATCGTTCGCCATGTTCGCTTTGATGCTGTCATAGGTCAGTTTTTTCGCTTTTAAATCGGAAAGAAGCGAATCGCCCTTTGACTTTGCGGCGGCGTTGTTCTTGCCGTCTTTCGGCACAATGACCAAAAAGAGCTTCATCATGTCGTTCCACACGAACGAAGCCTTGTTCAGTTCATAGAACGAGCGGATTTCTTCATCCGTAGGCGCGACGTTGCGGATTTCGTTCTGCTTTTGGCTGAGCACGTACTGCTGCGCGAGCAACTGATTTTTGAGGAACGCCTTGTAGTCGGCGACGTTCATACCGACCTGCTGCTTCATGAAATCGTCCAAGGACATTCCCGTCTGCTGTTTCACGATGTCGGCAAACTGCGCCTCAGTCACCTGCTGACCGACCTGCTGGCTCACGCTCTGCAAAAAATACTGGTTCACCTGCGAGTCGGTAATCGACATGCCCGCTTTCTGCGCGGCCTGCACCACCAGCTTCTCATCGATGATGGCGGCGAGGATGTCCTTTTTCTGCTCAACCGTAAACGACGAAATACCGTTCTGCTTTTGGTACATCTCCACGCGCGTTTTCAGGTTGCGGAGCGTAATTGTCTCCGACTTATTGAGCTTCACCACGGCGAGCGGCTGCAGATCGTTCTGCGCAAATGCCACCGCAGCAGCAAGGAACATCGCAAGTCCAAGAACTGTTCGTTTCATAGCCAATACCCTCGTATGTCTTGCCGACATCACAAACCTTAAAACAGTTTGAATGCTCGCTTGTTACAACAGCGGATAACAAAACCGCTATTTTTCCAGCGGCAAGCCACCGGAAATCACTGCGCGGATTCTGCGCACGCCCGCAGACGAGCTTTGCTCCTTGGTGATTTTGAATTCGCCGATTTGC
>JAFLSP010000045.1 GCA_022510885.1 Treponema sp.
AGCATCGCCGCGAACTCGCGCTCCAGCATCGGGTTGATGAAACTGTTTTGCATAAGGTTCTCCTTGTTTTCTATAAAATAAAGAAAATGATTTGCCCGCAGGGAATGACCGCAACAGACAGTCAGATTATCGCCGTTCGCGGGGGATTTGTCTATCGGGAAAAGGGATGATTTTTGGGCGCGCGCCGCTTTATTCTGACAATTGCACATTTTTTGTGATTTTGTTAGAATAAACCCATGCATACCTTGGTCGCCCTGTGCGCGGTGGGCGCAGAGAAAATTCTTGGCAATGAGCTGAAGCGTCTCGGCTATGCGCTGGCGGGCAGCGCGCCCGGGCGGGTTACGTTCACGGGCGACGACGACGCGCTGTTCCGCGCGAACCTGTGCCTGCGCACGGCGGACCGCGTGTACCTGCAAATGGCGGCGTTCGGCGCGGAGGATTTTGACCAGCTGTTCGACGGCGTGTATGCGGTCAACTGGCAGGACGTGCTGCGCAAGGACAGCCGCGTGGTGGTGGACAAGGTGCGCTGCCACAAGTCCACGCTCAACAGCGAGCACAGCATTCAGGGCATGGTGCAGAAGGCGATTTACACGAAACTGGGCGACGTGTGGCGGATGCAGACCCTGCCCGAAAGCGGCGAGGAAAGCGACGTGCGCGTGTACCTGGACGAAAACCGCGCGCTCGTGCTGCTCGACCTGAGCGGGCTTCCCCTGCACAAGCGCGGCTACCGCACCGACGGCGGCCTTGCCCCCCTGCGCGAGACGACGGCGGCAATCCTGCTCCAGCTGATGCTGTGGCGGCGCAAGACCCCGTTCCACGACCCTTTCTGCGGCAGCGGCACGCTTCCCATTGAGGCGACGCTGTACGCCTACAACGTCGCGCCGGGCTTCGGCCGCCGCTTCGCCTTGGAATCGCTCCCGATTTTTGACAGCCGCCGCGCCATGGAAATCAGACGGGCGGAGGCGGCGAATATCCGCACGGACGTGGAAGTGCGCGTGACGGGCACGGACATTGACCCCCAGGCCGTGGAGCGCGCCCGGCTCAACGCGGAACACGCCTGCGTCATGGCGGGCCGCGCGCTCAACCTGATAGACAAGAGCGACAAAGTGCCGCGCCCTGATTTTGCCGTCGCCGCTTTTTCCGACATCACCGCGCCCTATGAGAAAGGCTTGCTCATTGCCAATCCGCCCTACGGCGAGCGGCTCGGCGACGCGGCGCAGGCGCAGCAGCTCTACCGCGGCATGGGCGCGCTGTTCGGCTCGTTCAAGGGCTGGCAGCTGGGCGTGATTACGGCGCACAAGAAGTTTCAGGAATGCATCGGCCGCTACGCCACCGCGCTCAAAAGCCTGAAAGCGGGCAACCTTGACACTATCTTCTATATGTATACGGGCGAAGAAAAGCAGAAGACCGCACGGCGGGGAACGGAACATGGCAATCGTCGTAGAGCACGATAAGCGCAGGAAAGAGATTCTCGAAAAGTCTTTCGACCTGTTCTGCCGCGAGGGCTACGAGGACGTCACGTTCCAGAAAATCGCCGATGCCTGCGGCATCACGCGCACCACGCTCTACATCTACTTCAAGAACAAGAAAGAGATTTTCGCCTGGAGCATCAAGCAGTTCACGCTGGATTTGGAGAAGTCGCTGCTGCGCATCGTAAAAGACCGCTCGCTCTCCTCCGAGCAGTGCATCCGCAGCATCTGCGACCACATCATCACCGAAGAGCAGAAGAACCCCGCGCTGTTCACCGTGCTGCTCAGCTACCTGATACAAGTCCGCAAGACCGGCGAGGACCCCGACGAGCGCGTGCGGCGGCGGACGGTGCGTATGCGCCACCTGCTCAGCACG
This sequence comes from Treponema sp., assembly GCA_022510885.1. Classification (GTDB taxonomy): domain Bacteria; phylum Spirochaetota; class Spirochaetia; order Treponematales; family Treponemataceae; genus Treponema_D. The sequence continues at coordinate 1,846 of JAFLSP010000045.1, forward strand.
CTCATCATCCGCGGGCAGAACGCGGGCGAATTCAAGCGGCTTCCCGTGAAGGACGTGGAGGAACTGCTCTACACGCTCCTTGAGTCCGCCATCTTCCGCCTTGCCGTGCTGAACCAGCGCGACATCTCCGTGGTCAGGACATCCATCGATTTGGTCATCACTGGGCTGCTGAAGGCGTGATTACGGACGATAAGGCGTAAAATCCAGTTGCGGTGTGATTTGCGCAGAAATCATGCGCGCCGTAACGGCTCGCGCGTCCGAATAGTCAAAGTCATTCTGCGGGTCTCGTATTGTCGGCACGATAAATGTTTCTACCGCTTTGCTGGCGTATTGCGTGATAGTTCCGCTTGCGTCTTTTTTCGGCTCGCCGGGATTCCATTCGCCCTTGTCGGAATCATCCCGTGTGGCATACTGTATTGTTTCGTTGGGGATTTTTGCCGGCCTTGTCCAACAGTAGTTCGTGTGGTTCTTGTTTTTGATTTGCGTGTCGTCGCCCTTATAGCCGATTTTATGCACACCGATGACCCCTTCAAGGGTGAGCGGGCGGTCACGGAACGCCGCAGGCAGAATCGTGTGCAGGTTTGCCACCGTGCAGGACGGGATGTCCTCGCTATTCCCGGGGAACGTATACGATTCTTCCGCACCGCTTGCCCTGCTGTTGATGTGCACCACGAGTGTATCGTCTGGCACGTCTGCACTTCCCTCGCCACCATCTTCCTCGCCTTCCGTGTTCTCTGTCTCATCTTTGCCCGTGTCCGACGCGGGGGTGGAAGGACGCGCGGCAAACAGGAACGGTTTTTTGGTCGCTTGCCCGCTGATGCCGATGATGACATGCAGTTCCTCAAAATCCGCCGGGAGAGTCACGTCGCTCTGCAAAAAAAGCGTGTACGCTCGTTCTGGCTCATAGTCGTTTCGCACATACAAGAATGAGAGGTTGCCCTCGATGTCTAGAGACGCTTCATCCTTGCTGTTCAGGAGTGCGGGCGCAATGTCGCTCGTCCGTGAATAACGGTACTTTGTGTTGTCCCAGTAGCGGATGAAATAACGGTAGTCAGCGCTCATGTCGCCCACGTAGGGGTCCTCAAATGTGAACGGGGCATTATTGCTCATGGAGTCGCGCGGAATCACCTGCCCGATGTTTACCGTTTCTGTTACTGTCTCGAAGTTATCGGAACTTTTTTGCCGAAAGACATTCGCGTACTGCATGTTGTCCACGGGGATAAAACTGATAGTATAGGAAGTTCCTGCATCGTTCGCGTAGACGCTCGGAGCATCAATGCCTTCGTCGGTGTCGTTGTCATCCACGATGCATGAGGGAACAAGCGCGCTGCCGCCGATAAGTAAGAGTGCTGCAAGAATCCCTGCGATTTTTCTCATCGTGTGTCTCCTAAAACACCATTATATCCTGCTTATCGGCATAAAAGCGGGCGAAATACAGCACTTTGTCTTCCTTTTATGAGGCATTGTCGGGTATAATGATACCATGAACATGATAACGGTCGGTTTGTGCGGCGCGGCGGTGGTCGCATACATGGTGATTTTGGGTTCCATTCCGGCGCGAACGCAGAAACTGCGGCGGCAGGCGGGAAACCTGCTCCTGCCGCTCAAAGGCACTTCCTCCGCAAAGTGGATTTTGATTGCGGTTTTCGCGCTCGCGGTCATCGTGCTCGTGCCTTTCCGCGACATGGGGCTGTTCGTGGATGCCGTCCTCCTGCTGACCGCGCTCATTGCGGCGGAACTTGCCGCGCGCGAGGCGGCCGCACGGGGCATGGCGGGCGTGTACAGCGACGCGATTGTCCACGGCACGCAGACGATATATTTTTCCGCAATCGAAAGCCTGCCCACGCTCGCCTACGAGGAAGACCCGGACAGCACGGGCAACTACAAGACGAGCCTTTCCGTCATTCTGCGCGACGGCCGGGAGACGACGCTCGTCTTTGCCGATGAGCACGAACGCGCCGCCGCCGTGAGGACGATTTTGGGCTGCCTTCCGCGCCTGCGCCCATAAAAAAACGGGAGCCGAAGCCCCCTCTATGAAAACAGACCCCGGCTTTGCCATGGCGGGCCTGGAACAGCAAAAAGGATGCCCGCGAGGACATCCTTTTTGCACAGGCGTCTAGCGGAATCGAACCGCTGCATAAAGGTTTTGCAGACCTCTCCCTTACCGCTTGGGTAAGACGCCATTGCTTAGAATATACTGGAAATCGCAATCCGTGTCTAGAGATATGGCTGAAATAAGGATGGGGCTTTCCCTTCTCCCAAAGTCCAGTAGCAACGGGCGGGCGTTTCTGCTATAATGTCCTATGCTCAAAAAGACGGAGTTTGATTTTATCGTGGTCGGAGCAGGGGCGGCGGGGCTGACGGCGGCGCAGTACGGGGCGCGTTCGGGCTTGGACACGCTGGTCATCGACCTTTCCGACGCGGGCGGGCAGGCGCTCAATATCTTTACGCTGGAAAACTATCCCGGCGTGTACCCGCCGGTTACGGGGCGCGACTTTATCAAAAACATGGAAAAACAGGCAAAGGGTTTCGGCGCGAAAGTCATCCGCGCCAAGGTCAGCTCAATCGATAAAATCGGGCAGCGGTTCGTCGTGCAGACGGACGGCGGCGCGCTCAAATCCTATGCCCTGCTGATTGCGACGGGCGCGCAGCACCGCTTGCTCGGCGTGGACGGCGAGCGCAAGTTGCAGGGGAAGGGCGTTTCGTACTGCGCCACCTGCGACGGGCCGTTCTTCAAGAACAAGAATATCGTGGTGGTGGGCGGCGGCGACAGCGCGTGCGAGGAGGCGTTCTACCTTGCCACGCTCTCGCGCTCGGTCCTGCTGGTGCACCGGCGCGGGCAGTTGCGCGCGCAGAAGGCGGTGGCGGACAAAATCCTGCATCACCCGCACGTTACGGTGCGCTATCATTCCGTGGTCAAGAAGATTGTCGGCAAGGAGCGGGTGGAATCGGTCGTGGTGGAGAACCTTGAGACGGGCGCGGTCGCGGAAATTGCGGCGGACGCGGTGTTCGTCTTTATCGGCATGAAGGCGCGCACGGACTTGGTGACGATGCTTCCGGCGGACGAGGCGGGCTATCTGATTACGAATTACAAAATGGAGACGGTCGTTCCGGGCCTGTTCGCGGCGGGCGACGTGCGGGCAAAGCCGTTCCGCCAGATTATCACGGCATCGGGCGACGGGGCGATTGCGGCGCATCAGGCGCACGAGTATGTGCATACGCTCAAGGCGACGCTCGCGGCGGAGGCGGCATCGTGAAGCGGCGGGCGGGAGTTCTGTGCGTCGCGGCGGGCGTGCTGTTCGCGCTCGTGGCGGGCGTGGCCCGTGCGCAGAAAGCGATTCCCGAGGACGCGGATTTCTGGAGCGACTATCCCCACGAGCAACTGGCGGATTTTTTGGTCAGCAGGATGAGCGACGAGGAGCTGCTGAGCCAAATCTTCATGTTCGGCTGGAATGACAAGACGACATCGCTCTTGCAGCAGTGGATTGGCGCGCGCGGCTTGGGCAACGTCAAGGTGTTCGGGTGGAACACCGACGACCTGCCGAAAGTGGCGCAGGGCATTGCCGACCTGCAACGCCGTGCGCAGGCGCGCCGCTACAAAATCCCGCTGTTCATCGCCACCGACCAGGAAGGCGGCTGGATTCGCCACGTGAAGGGCGAGACGACCGTCACGCCGGGCAACCTGGCAATCGGCGCGAGCAGCTATCCGATTGACGCATACTACAGCGGCTACTACATCAACCGCGAAATCAAGACGCTCGGCATCAACATGAACTTTGCGCCCACGGTGGACATCTACACGAACCATCAGTCCACGGTCATCGGCCCGCGCTCGTTCGGCGAGAACGCCGCGCACGTGGGCGAGCTGGGCGCGGCGTTCGTGGCGGGGTCGATTGCGGCGGGAGTCATTCCCACGGCAAAGCATTTTCCCGGCCACGGCGACACGGACGCGGACTCGCACGGCAAGGCGATAGAAATCGACGTGGACGTGCGGACGCTCAACGAGCGCGAGATGCTGCCGTTCAAGTACCTCATCTCCGAGAACATCCCCGCGATTATGAGCTCGCACCTCAAGTTTCCCCGCATTGAGCCGAACGGCCCGCCCGTCTCGCTCTCCAAGGAATTCCTCACGGGCATTCTGCGCAAGCAGCTGCACTACGAGGGGCTGATTATTACCGACGACATGCAGATGAACGGCGCGACGAGCTACGCGCGGCTTTCCGATGCCTGCACGCTCGCCATTGAGGCGGGAAACGACATCATCCTCTCGTCGGAGACGGCGGACTTGGACGAGCAGCTGTGGGTGAAGAACCTCGCGCTCGTCCGCTCGTCCGCGGCGTTCCGGCAGACGGTGCAGACGGCGGCGCGGCGCGTCATCCTGCACAAACTCGCGTACTTCAAGGGCGGGAACGCCGCGCCGCTGTATCCCGACCCTGCCACCGTCAGACAGTCCGTGCCCGACCCCGAGGGACAGGCGTTCTTTTTGAGCCAGGCCTGCCGTTCCGTCACGACGTACAAAAAAGGCACGATTCCGTACCGGCCGCAGCCGGGCGAGCGTGTCCTGCTTGCGGGGCATCAGGAGTATCCCGAATTCTTTGCGGAGGCGGAAAAACGCTTCGGCAAGTGCGCGCGCTTTCCGTACAAGGCGGACATGGGGCCGTACCACGCGCTGTGGGTGCACGACAACCTCATTCCGCTGGCGCAGGGCTACGACACGATAATCGTCTGCGTGGACAGCGAGAACAACGCCACGGCAATCCGCGCGCTGGAAGCCTTGCAGCGCAGCGGCAAGCGCGTCATCGTCCTTTCCATTCAGTCGCCCGTTCCCGCGATGAACCTCACCTGGGCGGACAGCGTGATTTTCGGCTACAGCTACTCGCCCTTCTCGTTCCGGGCGATGTTCGCCGTGCTGGCGGGCGACTTTGAGGCGCAGGGAACCGTGCCGCTCAACTAGTCGAACGTGGGAACGACCTTCGTGCGCGTGTACTTGTAGTCGTGGAAGTGCGTGTTGGGCAGCAGCCCCGCAACGCGCTCGTTCTCCTTTTGCAGCTGGAAGCGAATCATCGCCTTGAACGCGGTCATCAGGCATTCGGGGTCAGCGTCCGTGCGGACGACCGCCGCCGCCTGCAACTCCTTGATGAGATAATAGCAGCTTTCTATCGTGGAGATGTATTCGGGCTTCGGCTCGCGCTTGAACGTGAAAATGGAGCGGTACGCGCCGCCGAACGACAGCCGGGGCAGTGCCGTAACGTTCGTGCTGAGCTGGAGCATCTTTTTTGAGCAGAACCAGGTGGAGTCAATGATGATGACGAGCAGTTTTTTCGTGCCAACGGCGCGTGTGAATCCGTCCTTGCCCGCCGTCCACGCCTCGTCGCCGGGGTACAGCAGCACGGGAAAATACCGCTCGTCCGCAAGCAGCGCGCACAGCCGCTCGTTCCTGCTGAAGTCTATCCCCACGATGATTTCGGAATCAATCAGCGCGGCATGGGCAATGCGCCCCGTGCCCGTGCGCTGCCGCTTCGCTTCCTTGGGGTGCATGAGGAAGACGAATTTCACCCCGCAGTCAAACGGCGTGAGGTACGTGCAGAGACAGCTCTGCACCGGACGCAGGCAGGTGTAGCAGATGTGGCGCATACGCCATTGTAGCACAAAAAAAGGCGATGGAAAACCATCGCCCTTTTTCAGCATTCGGCTTGCGCTATTTTACGATAACGGCGTAGATGTACACGCCCGCACCTGCCGAGCAGATATTATATGTACCGTTCGCGGGGATTCTCACCTCGCCAATGGAAATGGCGGCTTCCTGATTATTCACCCCAATCGTGCCGACGGTCTCTTTCTCAACGTTCCGAACAAGGATTTGACGCGCATCCTTGCGTGACGAACTGTGCCCATAAATGATTACCCTGTCGCCCGCGTTTGCGGAAAACGAAATCGTGCGCCCCTGCGCAATCGGTCCGCCGCGCATGTCAAGGTATTGCGTGAACACGGTGCCGTCGGGGGCGGTCTTCGTTCCCACGTCGATTTTCATCACGCGCACTTCTTTTTCCAAAATCGCGCCGACCGTAAAACCGTTCACGACGAACGATTCGGTAATCTTGTCTGACGGTCGCAAGTCATTTGCGGAGAACGAGCCTTTTGCAGATGCGAACGCCGCGACGAGCAAGACCGTAGCGGCGGCCAGGATTTTTTTCATACATACCTCCAGAACGTTTTTTCCGTTCATGTGCCATTTATGTGCGTTGCAGACGAACGCCGCACCTACTATACTGCACCGAGAAAAAATAATAAAGTATCTGCAAGAAATTTGCCGCGCAAAGAAGGTTTGCGCGGCCGGACGCTTACAGCCCGAGCGATTGCAGGAGGGCGTCTTTCGCCTGTCCGCCCACTGCCTGCGCGACGGCCTTTCCGCCCTTGAACAGTATGAACGTGGGAATGCTCATCACGCCGAACTGCTCGGCAAGCTCGCTCTCGTCGTCAACGTTCACCTTGCACACCTTGATGTCCGTGCGCTCGTCCGCAATCTCCTCCACGATGGGACCCATCATCTTGCACGGGCCGCACCATGATGCCCAAAAATCCACCAGCACCGGCTTGTCGGCGTCCAGCACCTCGCTCTTGAATGCGCTTTGCGTAAGCGTAATCGCTGCCATGTCGTTCTCCTTGCCTGCCCGCACGTAACGCGCGGCGGTGCTTTAAATATATGCACAAAACGCGGATTCGGCAAGTCTTTTTATTTTCGGCGGATTTTGGTACAGTATCTTGTGCGGCAGAACGAACAGACAGCGGACGACATCGAGGCATTCACGGACAAGGACTTCCGCGACCTTTCCCCGGCGGAGCGCGCGGACCTGAAAGTGCGCCTGCGCGCGGCGCGCTACGTGACGATTGACGGCGTGTTCGTCGCGGAGAACCGCCCCCGGCACGAGGCGGCGCGCGACTTTGCCAAGGAGCTGAAGGCCTGCAAGGTGCTGTGCGCCTGGGGGCATACCGTGTACCTGCTGCCCTTTGACTTTGCGCGCGACGCGGACGGCAACCAGAAAAAATCCGCAGACACGCTGACCGACGGCGAATTCCTGGAGCTGAAAGAGACCGACCGCAACATCCGCGGCAACTACAACAAGGCAATCGGGCAGGGCAAGGACGTGCTGCTGTACGTGACGGGCGACGTTGACCGCCAGTTCGCCCTGAACGAGATGATGCGCGAAATCGGAAACCTCCGCAAGCAGCAGCAGGCGGGCAAGAAGCGCGTCGATTTGGCGGGAAAGGTGTACATCTATTTGGAGCGGCGGCGGGAAATGCTCCTGCTGCGCATAAAAACTTCGGGGGTCATCCGTGAAGGCGACCCCCGACTTGGTGCACTACCCCCTGCGTCGGAGAGAGAATATACCGCAAGGAAGTAGGCATCTTTACCATACTGACTTTTCCGCAAAAAGTCAAGCGGTCATTTCAAGTGCCACAATGACCGCTTGCGTTCCTACTTCTTTCCGCGTTTGGCAACGGCCTCGTTCACGCGGGTGATTTCTGCCTCCACCCCGGCGGCGAACGCGGCGCAGTTCTCGTTGGTGGCAATCTGCATGGCGGTGAGGTACGGTACCAGTTTGTCGTTGATGGCGGAAAGGAGAGGCTTTTTGACGCTTGTTGCGCTCGCACCCTTGCTTCCGCTGGCAGTAGTGTAGGCATCGCTCGCGGTGGTGAATGCGTCCTGTGCGGCGCGAATGGCGGTCACAGCTTCGGCAATGCCGTCAAGCCCGGCGATATGTTCCGCGAGCGAGTCAGCGGCAAAGTCCTCAAGCATACTCTCAACCATCGATGACTCGCTGATGTAGCTTGCGCGGGTAATGCCCGCCTTGGAATATTTTTCGTACACTGCCAAAAGCGGCTCTGCTGCGGCTTTTTTTGCGGGAATGGGGAACGCCGCGTAGCCCGCAAGCATTTTACCGAGCGCGATGATTGCCGCGTCCCGCTTTGCGTCCGCCGCCTCCAGCGTGGACACCGCCTTGTCCTGCAAGATGGCGGTGGTGATGTCCGCGCTCAGTTTTTCCACCTCCGCCATCGTCGCGGCAACGAAAGCGTCTTTTGTGGCAGACTTGTCCGCCTTGTACAGGCGCACCAGCGTATCGCTCAGTCCGTCAAGCTCGGTTATGCGCGCGTTCGAGTTAATTTTGTTCATACGAACCTCCTTCAAAATATGAAAAAGAATTATTTGTTGCCGTACTGGGAGCAGGGCGGTGGTAGAAAATCTCTTTTGTTCCCACAGTAAAAAGCAGGGCGATAGATTTTCTACATTGCCTAGAACAGTCCGCGGCGTGTCGATAGAACATCTACCTAGTTCCCGCAGGCAGCGGCGGGCTGGTAGATGTTCTACTTCGTCCAAAACCGTCTGTGGCGGGGAAGTAGAACATCTACTTCCCCGCCACAGGGAAAAATGGTGAGGCAGATGTTCTGCCTCACCAAAAATGTCTGCGGGGGATTAATAATATGCTGTGTAGTCACTGCAGATAACTCTGCTGATGTCTCTATAATAATTCCAGTCTACGTCTTTGTATATGTTGTTCCACTGTTGTAGTGTGCCTGTAAAAGTGATTGTGTCAGCCTCACAGTGAGAGAACGCATAGCTGCCGATGCTCGTAACGCTGTTGCCAATCGTTATACTTTCAAGCGAGTTACACCCGGAGAACGCGCCGTTGCCGATTTCTGTCACACTACCACCTATCTTTACACTTACCAGCAAGTTGCAGTCATAGAAGTTGCTGATGATGTTTGTTCCTGTCATCTGCGTCAAGTCAAGTGTAATGTATCGGTAGATGTTTTTTCTAAAAATGGCCCTCAACTCATCGTTAAGAGCCTCCATTTCCTTTTCGTTCCATGCGCCCAGCAAGCGTATCGTATAGAAAAGTCCATAATCTCTTTCAAAATCTGTATTATAAATATCTTGCGGATATATCTTGCAGATAGTCGTGTTGTCGTCCTCGCTCGGGGGCGTGTCGTCCGGGTTGGTGGCGGCAATCCAGTGCGCGGTGAGCGTCAGGTCTGCCGTAATGAGCGTGGAAAAGTCGAACGGCGTGTTGCCGCTGTACCAGCCATTAAAGGTATAACCATCTCGCGTGGGGGCATCCGGTTCTACCGCTGTCGTTCCGCTCGCCACCGACTGTGGAGCAACGAATGTGCCGCCGTTTGTGTTGAATGAAACGATGTAGTTGGTGGTGTTGCTGTTGTCCTCGTTCGGGGGCATATCGTCTCCGATATAAGTCCAGTGCGCGGTGAGCGTCAGGTTTGCCGTGACGGGCGTGGAAAAGTCGAATACCCCAACGCCATTGTACCAAGCATCAAATACGTAGTCATCTCGCGTGGGCGAGCGTGGCTCTACCGCCGTCCTTCCGCTTTGTACGCTCTGCTGCGGAACATAATCACCGCCGTTCGAATCGAACGAGACGGTGTAGTAGGTGATGTAGTCGCCGCTGTCGCCCGAGTCGTCCCCGCAACTCACGCCGAACATCAGCATGGCGGCAAGCGCACAAAGCACTGTTTTGTGCAGTCGTTTTGCTTTCATAGTGTTACCTCTCTACTATGGATTTTGCAAAAATTTTTCGCGCCGCGTACGCGGCGGAATGGACAGGATTGGTAGAAGTACGCCGTCCGCATGGGAGAGGCGATGTGCAAATACAAAACGGCGGCAGGTTGTGGGTAAACTTCTGCCGCCGAGGGGTGAGATTTATGTATGTGCAGACAATATCAACTAATATTGGGTATTGGGTATTGGGTATTGGGTATTGGGTATTGGGTATTGGGTATTGG